>JASHRR010000441.1 GCA_030037185.1 Xanthobacteraceae bacterium
GAAAGTCGGTGCGCTGAACAATCATCTGCCGCTCACTCCGGTCAAGAACGCAGAGAGCGTAGCCATGCTGGAGCATGCATTGTCGCTCGACCCGACGTCGACCGAGGTGCTGATCAGTCTGGCCGATCAAATTCTTCTTCCAATCTTTCAGTTTAACGTCGAACGCAAGAGCTTCGACGAGCGATTGGTTCGAGCCCGGACCCTCGCCGAAAAGGCGCAGGCACTCAGGGCCGATTCTGAATCGATGCTCGAGCTGCAGGCGCGTATCCTGTACGCCGAAGGTCGTTTTGACGAGGCGCTCGAGGCTTATGAGACGCTGAACCGATCGTCCGGCCATTTCCGCATCTCTGTCGCCTGGTCTCTGATGGCACTCGGGCGGTCGGCAGAAGCGGTCCCGCTGCTGGAAGAGGCCATTCGGCTCGATCGCGGCATGCGGACGCGATTCATGGGGAATTACGCGCTTGGCGTGGCGCTCATTCATATCAGGCGATACGAAGAAGCAATCAGTCGGCTGCGTGCTGCGAAGGAGGCGTGCTCCGGTTCCAATCCACGAATCTCTTGGAATCTCGCGATCGCCTACGCGCATGCCGAAAAAGTTCCAGACGCACGGCGCGAACTCCAGGAGTTCAAAAAGCGGATGGGTGGGGTGTTTACTGTACGATATCTGCGTCACGCCACAGGGCCTCTCGGCAAGGATTACGCTCGCGAGATGGGCGGGCCTTTCATGGCGCTCCTGCCTGACCACACTCCGGAGGACGCCGATACCGGATTGCCGATGACCGAAGGGGTGCGGCCGGCCAACTTGATCGGCCCGACGCCAATCGGCGCGCCCGGAGTCTCGACAATCAAGACATCCGATCTTCGGGCACTAATCGGTGACGGAGATAGCGGCGTGAACGGCGAGTTGCCACTCCTGCTGTCGACCAATTGCAGCAACTGCTTGCGCGACACAATTTCGGGCACCAACTTTGTTCCAGGCGCGTATCGAGACGGAGTGTTGGACGATGCGAAACGTCAAGCCCTCAAAGTCCTGGTCGACCGGTTGCTGCACGGCGATCGGACACGACGCGTGATAACTTAACTTACTCTTGGAATCCAGTTTTCTGGGATGCCCGTAATCTTGCGATTGAGCTTGTCGCTCTCGGGTATCCGAACGTCTCGTGGTACCGCGGCGGGCTGGAGGCATGGGACGTCGCCGGCCTCCCGGAGACGAGGCTGAAATAGCGGTCGCTGCTCTCAGCCAACGTGTTCGGGACCGTAGCAGCGTGCGTTCGCAGCTATTGGCGGCTGTGCGCCGGAGGGCACGGGCCAGCGCAGAGTTCGTGTTGAGAAGTTGAGCCACTTCGGCGTGAGACTCTCCGGAGGACCGCCCCAAGAAGAACGGGCCGGATCGCCAATGGCGCCCGGAATCATGGGCGCGCCCCCCGATGGCAGAAACCTGCGAGAGTGCCATCAGATTGTCGACGCGCTCGACAAGGCTTTCTGAAAAGCAAAAAGACGCCGCCGACCCTTTGAGGTCGACGGCGGGACGAAATCTTGCAGCTGAACTGGAACGGCTACAGCTTTAAGCCATTCGATCCCCCGATGCCAAGCAGTGCGCCGATCGCGGCCGCGACCCCGGACAACCACCACTGCCGGCGCTCGACGTTCTCGATGCGCTTGTTCTGCGCGGCCTCTTCCCGATCGCGGGCGTCCATGCGATTCAGGGCAGCGTCAAGCTTGCCCTCAACGCGCCCCAGCGAGCGCTGAATTTCGGCGAGGTCAGCCATGGCGACGATTACCCTGTTGCCGAAGGAAGCGGCCGATAGCGTCTGTCACGAAGAGCAGTTGAGCATCTGGGCCGACGATATGCTGTTCGCGATCGTCGAATATCTGCGCGATGACCTGTCCTATGAGGACAAGTGCAACTGGCGGACGCCATCGGCGCCGAGCTCAAGGAAATCATCGAGATGGCGTTCGACCACCCCGAGGCGCGGACGATTCGGACAGTGGCTATGGAATGCCTAAGAGACCGCCCGTACCGACCACCGCCCCGCCGATAATCCCGAGGTTGATAAGGGTCGTTTGCGTGTCGACGGCCAATGGCGCGCAGGCGACATTGAGTTGCGACAGCGGGCCATTCGGCTGCTGGAGCGCGACCACAATGTTCTTGAGGTCCCGGGCCTTCTGAAAGGCTGTGAACGCCCCGAGCTGGCTCGGCAGCGGGTTGATCGCGGGCGACTGCACTACGGTGATCAGTTCGCTATAGCAGTTCGCGGCGATCGTATCGGGCGGCGTCTGCGCCTGGGCGTCCGCCAAGGCAGCCTGTAGGTCGCTCAGCGTGAATTGCTGCAGGACGGCCGCGGGATTCTGCTGCGCTGCGGCCTGGGTCATCTTCGAGGAGGTCTTAGGCGTTCCCGCGACTGCACGCGGCTGGGGCGCCGGCGCTTGAGCGGCCGCGGTCCGGACGGCTCGGTAATGATGAACCACCGGCTTATGGGTTGCCGGCGGCGTCTGGTCGTCGTCCTGCGCCATGGCCGGCACAAGACCGGCCGCAAACGAGGCGGCAAAAAGTAACGTCCTCATTTGCGGCCCTCCGGGGTTACGACGGCGCCGCCGGCAAGGGCGAACTGAACGCCAGCGAGCCATGCCTGGAATTCCGCAGGCGCGACGTAGGTGGCGATCGTGGCGGCCACGAAGCCGAAGCCGTACCACGTCGAGCGCTCGCCGAGGCGAGCCACCATCCATTCCTTCATGCGACAACACTCCTATGACAAGCGCCGTGTCTAACTTCCTTAGATTTGACGCGTTCTCATGCGAGATTGATTCGCATGTAGATCACGTATCGATACCGCTTGAAGGACAAGCACAAAGCACGGCTCAGTGCGCAGGCTCGAGCGGTCAATTTCGTTTGGAACTACGTCAACGAAACGCAGATGAAGGCGCCGAAATACGGCCGCAAATGGCTTGGTTATTCCGACTTTACACGGTTGACTGCGGGTGCCACCAAAGAAGGCCTCGATCTGAATGCACAGACCGTGCAGCAGATTTGCAGGCAATACGACACATCACGCCGGCAGAACAAAAAGCCATGGTTGAAGTGGCGTAAGTCGAACGGCACTCGTCGTTCGCTCGGATGGATACCCTTCGCTAATCAGTCGACAGGCTTTCGTGGCGACACTTTCATCTTCCGCGGCGAAGCCTATGAAGTCTTCCTGCATCGGCCATTGCCGGATAACGCAGAGATGGGCTGCGGCTCATTCTCCGAGGATTCCCGCGGCCGGTGGTACGTCAACGTGCCGATCGAGGTGCCTGAGGCGACGCAGGCGGTCAATGCGAAGGTCGGCATAGACCTTGGCACCAAGACACTGGCAGCGCTGTCCAGCGGCGAAAAGATAGATGTGCCGGCATTCTACCGTGCCAGTGAAACGAAGCTTGCCATCTTGCAGAGGGCGCGTAAGGGCAAGCGCGTCAAGGCCATTCACGCCAAGATCCGGAATCGCCGGAAGGACTTCCTGCACAAGCAGTCGACGAAGCTTGTGCGACAATATGGGTTCATTGCGGTCGGCAATGTCAGCCCGACAATACTTGCTCAGACCAGCATGGCAAAGAGCGTGCTCGATGCCGGTTGGTCGGGCTTCAGGACCATGCTGTCGTGGAAATCGCGCTTACGCGGCGGCGGCATGTGTCTTGGAGTCTCCGAGCACCTGACTACCCAGACCTGTTCGGAGTGCGGATGTCTGCCGCCTTCGAGGCCGAAAGGTACCGCAGGTCTGCGAATAAGAGACTGGACTTGTGACGAGTGCGGTGCGGTTCACGATCGCGACGTCAACGCTGCAAGGAACATTCTCCGCGTGGGACTACACGCGCTTGCTGAAGGAGCCTCCGGTTTTATCCGTGGGGAGTAGTCACGACAGACGCCGCATCCAGCGGCGTTTTGGTTCAGGCCTGATTGCCGGACGGCGGGGCCTCGAGGGCCTCGACCATTCGCCCCCATCGGACATCCCCATGTCGACGAAGCCGGCAGCGCGAAGCGACGTGCCTGGTTCATCGGGCAGCGTGTAAGTCCAGATTTCCGAGTAGCCGAGCGCCTTGGCGGCGCGGGACAGCGCGCCATAGATCATTGAGCACGCGTTTTCGTGCCCTGTCGTGGCGCACCGGGAAATGACCAGGCGGCCGGTTCCGTGCCATACCCGGGCCGAGCGCCCGGCGATCCCGACGCCGATCGGTTGACCGTCATCGGCGACGCATTGCACTGCAAACAGGCCACCATGCACGTCGGGCAGATGGCGGTGCCATTCTTTGACCAGCTTCCTCGCCGCCTTGACGGAGCAAGGCGCGAGCCGCATCAGGCGGCGTTTGGGATTTTCAACATCGCGCTGAGCATCAGCAGCAAGTCAGCGGGGCTGATTTGATGAGGCGCGCGGCAGAGGGCCTCAAGGAGGGCCTGCCGCACACCCGCTACCTCACCGAAGACGAGGAACCGCAGCTCCTTGCCAGCGCAAGCAAGGAGGTCGGCCAGGCGGTGATGGTGGCGATCGACACCGGGCTACGCCTGGAGGAGCAATTTTCGTTGCAATGGTGGCAGGTGGATTTCACGAAAGGCATCATCACGACAACGACGAAGACCAAGAGCGGCCGCAGCCGCAAGGTGCCGCTGCCAATCCGATCCGCCGCGGTGCTCGGCAAGCTCAAGCCGGCGAACGCGAAGGCGACCGATCACGTCTTCATTAATCCCGATACCGGTGAACGCTACCGCAAACTCAACAACGGCCTGACGGCGGCCTACAAGCGCGCCGGCCTCGAACGGCTGTGCTGGCATGATCTGCGCCGGACCGCTGGGTGCAGATGGCTGCAGCGCGACGGCAAGAGCATGGAAGAGGTTTCCATCCTGCTTGGCCATTCCTCGGTGGTTGTCACCGAGGCGCGCTACGCTTTCCTTGAGGGCGAGAAGGTGGCGGCCTCGCTCGGTGGCGTGAAGGTGGTGAAACTTGAGAGAAGAGGCTGAGGCCGCACAAAACCCGGCACAGAGAACATTGGATGACAACCAAATGCCAGTCGAAACAATGATAGCGGTGTATTGACCCCACATTTCGGCGCGACCCAGCTGGTGGCTTAATGCCAGCCCATGAGCAATCGAATCGACCCCACGCATAGCAAGCAGGACGCTGCCGTCGGCGCGATGGCTGGTGTTCGAAACAAGGTGATCACTGGCGGCGGTCAGCGTCGGCGGTGGTCGAGCGATGATAAGGCGCGCATTGTCCGCGAGAGCCTGAAGCCTGGCGCCGTTGTGTCGGAAGTAGCGCAGCGGTACGGGCTGAACCGGTCGCAGCTTTACGAGTGGCGCCGAAAGGCCCGCGCTGCGCCCGGCAGCAGCGCTGGCGACCAAGCCAAGCCAGCCCGGTCGAAGCGCAACGGATCGACGAGCAAGGCTGTCGAGATCCTGCCTGCATTCGCTCCGGTCGTGATGGCGACGCCGGCAATACCGCTGCAGCCGACTGCCTCTGAAGCGAGCGCGATCGAGATCGCCATCAGCGGTGTGAGCGTGCGCGTCAGAGGCGTCGTCGAGGTTGAAGGGCTTGTTGCAGTACTGAATGCCGTACGGAGGACGTCATGATCATGCCGGGTGTTGAGCTAAAGGTCTTGGTGGCGACGAAGCCCGTCGATTTCCGCAAGCAGGCGGATGGTCTTGCGGCGCTGGTGCAGGAGGCGCTCTTCGAAAATCCCTACGCGGGGACGATCTACGTGTTCCGATCGAAACGTGCCAATAGAGTAAAACTTTTGTGGTGGGACGGCACCGGCATTTGCCTGTTAACGAAGCGTCTGGAAAGCGGCCAATTTTGCTGGCCCGCCATCGCTGACGGAATGATGCCGCTTACGTCGGCGCAATTATCCACCCTGCTCGAGGGTCTGGAGTGGAGCCACATGCGGCCCCGTGAGATCGTTCGTCCGAGTGCTACCCAATGATCATGCGACACGACGACTCACCCTGTCGATCGCTGCTGCAAAGAGGAGGCGAATCAGTAACAGCTTGGCTCGTCTTCGGCGAGATGGCGCAGTCCATGACGGATGTCAGCAACATACCCCTCAACGGTGTCGACGCGCCGAACGCGCCGTTCGACGCCGCGCGGGATGTCAGCGACATACGTGCCAACGATGTCGGAGCGCTGCAGGCGCTGCTCGACGCCGCGCGTGCCGACCATGCCGCCCTCGTCGCAGAGCGTGACCAACTTGCGGCTCGTAACGAGAAGCTTGAGGCGATGCTGGCCGAGATGCGGCGTGCCATGTTCGGTCGCAAGTCAGAGCGCATCAACGACGATCAGCTGGCGCTGGCGCTGGAGGAGATCGAGACAGCTCTCGCCAAGGAGGAGGTCGAGACTGATAAGACCGATGATAAGCGCGAGAAGAAAGCACGGTCTGGCAAGCGCCGCGGCAGCCGCTTCCCTAATCTCGATCATCTTCCGCACGTGGTGGAGGTGATCGAGCCGGAGAGCAAGGCTTGCCCGTGCTGCGGCGAGGAGATGCACGTCATCGGGGAGGACGTTTCCAAACGCCTTGACGTGGTGCCGGCTCAGTTGCGCGTGTTGGAGACGCATCGGCCGAAATTCGCCTGCCGGGGCTGCGAGAAGAACGGCGCTGACGACGTCGTCGGGGTGGTCCAAGCGCCGGCACCGGCGCGGCTGATCGTGGGCGGTCTGCCGACCGAGGCGCTCGTCGCCCAGGTGGTGGTGAGCAAACACGCAGATCATCTTCCCTTGTACCGGCAAGGTCAGATCCTGGCGCGCCAGGGCGTCGAGATAGAGCGCTCGACGCTGGCCCATTGGGTCGGCGCGGCGGCGGCCGAGCTGCAGCCGCTGCATGATCATCTGGTTGCCCAGCTGAAGGCATCACCGAAGCTGTTCTGCGACGAGACGCGCTGCCCCGTCCTTGATCCCGGCCGCGGCAAGACGAAAACCGGCTTCATGTGGTCGCTTGCCCGCGACGACCGGCCGTGGGGCGGCACCGATCCGCCAGCGGTGGCGTACACCTACGCTCCAGGCCGCGGCGCGGTACACGCAATCAAACTGCTTGACGGCTTCAGCGGCATCCTGCAGGTCGACGGCTATGCAGCCTACGCGCAGCTGGCCAATCCGACACGCGAGGGCGGGGCGGTGACACTCGTCTATTGTTGGTCGCACTTACGCCGCAAGTTCTATGAGGTCTATGTCGGCGGCAATGCACCGATCGCAACCGAGGCGCTGGCGCGCATCAAACAGCTCTATGAGATTGAAGCCGAGATCCGTGGTCAGCCGCCCGAGGTGCGGCAAGCCGTGCGCCAGGAGAAGTCGAAGCCTGTTGTCGAGGATATGAAGCTCTGGTTTGAGGCGAGCCTTGCAAAGGTGTCGAAGAGCGGCAAGGTCGCCGAGGCGATCCGCTATGGACTCAACCATTGGGACGGCCTCTTACGCTTCCTCGACGACGGCCGCATTGAGATCGACTCCAACACAGTCGAGCGATCAATGCGCGGCATAGCTTTGGATCGTAAAAACGCATTATTTGCCGGCCATGATCTCGGAGCAGAGGCGTGGGCGATGCACGCCTCGTTACTGGAGACCTGCAAATTAAATTCTGTCGATCCCCTGGCTTGGCTGACTGACGTGCTGACCAAGCTCGTCAACTTGTGGCCGGCTTCCCGTATCGATGAGCTAATGCCCTGGGCCTACGCCCCTAAGCGCGACTGAGCCGCGCGCAACATGGAGCGGCGGCTGCGCCACTTCCGACATGGCGGCGCCAAGCTTCAGGCCCTCGCGGGCTCGCCTTATCGCTCGACCGTCGCCGGCGCAGGCCGCCGCCAGTGATCACCTCGTCTCGAACACCAGTCACCGCGTTGGTCCTGCTTGCTTGCAAGCCTACGCGGGGGTCGAATCGATTGCACATGGGCTGGACCCACCAGCCATGCCGCGTCGAAATGTGGGGTCAATAAACCGCTTACGTAAGAACGACGCATGCCGTCGGCAGCCCATTGGGGCTGGAGAAACCAAACAAATGCCCTCCCAAGGTTCCCAAGGGAGGGCTTTGGCTGCCGAAGGGGGTCGGCAGAAAGTATGATTACGTTAGAAGCAATGAGTGTTGCAGAACTGCTGATGGCCGATCCACTGACACGTGGTCGCGCAGTTGCCTGCCAGCTTCTGGCGAAGTAGCGACGGCTGCCTGATGATGTCGATGGTACTGGGCGAAGGCGCAGCCTGAGACTGCGGCCTAGCAACGCCAGTTGCATTGGCCTCGGCAGCCGCGATGAAGCAAACAGCGGCGAGCAAAGAAACGACGATACGCATAGATACACCCTCCAAGGAGCGACGGCACCGTGCCGCCGGGCCCGAGGGGTATCTCCCAAACTCAATGCGAAAGCGATGAGTCAAACTGACTCACGTTATGATGGTTGCGTGGTTGTCGGCGCATTGCGTCCGAGAAGTTGTCGTGCAGTAGCATTACCTGCGCTAGCCCGATCCTCGGCGCATCCCAGCTCGGCAATCCTTGACGGCCGCTTGCAGAAGGACCGTCCAACCCCTGTTAGGGACCCGAGCCGACCAAAGGGAGGCGAGAAAGAGGGGCAAGAGCGGTCCTTGCAGATGATGATGTGTGCAACGACGATCGAACGTCTACTCTATGAATTATCGCCTTGCACCGGAACGACCACGACAGGCCCCACTGCTACCAATGAGCCGGCGATAGTTGACGCGGACCCTTCGGTCAGGGTCGCGCCAAGAACAGATATTCAATTGCCCGCGGATCGATCTGTTCGGCCATCCAACCGTTTTCCGAGTGCAACACAATCCTGGTCGCCGTATCCGAGCTTCTCATAGAAACGGACCACGCCATTATTTTCGCGTCGGACTAGCAGGTTAAGCTTCCAGACCCCCCGAGAACGCAACCAGTCCTCGACTGCGGCCATGAGCGCACGGCCAGCTCCATTACGCTGGAGCTTAGGGTCCACACCGACGTAGTAGGTTGATCCCCGATGACCATCGTGTCCTACAAGCGCTGCGCCTAGGATGGCGCCATCGCTCTCCAAAACAATCACCGCTGAAGCAGGGCCAGAGTGGGCGAAGTCGAAATCCCGAGATGGATCATTCCAGGGACGCGTGAGAGCACAACGCCTCCAAAGTTCAATTATTGCAGCCTTGTCAGCTAGAGTGGCTTCTCGCGTTTTCATCGGGCCCTCCCGCAAAAAGGAACTCTCGCTGATTTTACCAACGTCGGCAAAGGGTCTTGGTCGTCACGACGCACTGCACCGACGGGAGCTCTGCCTTCAACAGCGAAGGGCACCGGACGGGTGTGTCGAGTCAGGCTCGACGGACGTGAGGGGCTCACGAAGACCGTTGATCCGTCTTGGCCCGCTGGGGCCCCACGTTGTCGGGATATGCCCCGCCAGACTCCGTAGGAGAGTCGCTGAGAGGCCCTTCGCGTGCCGCTGGGTAGGTAGCGGCCAGCCTCCAAAACCCGCCAGTGAGTCTCCTAGGGTCGAGACTCATTTGACTCACATCCAGTAGACCAGGGCGGCGACGAGGCAGACGCCGGAAAAGAAGTTTCTAGCGAGTTTGTCGTAGCGCGTGGCAATCCGCCGAAAATCCTTCAGTCTACAGTAGCAGCGCTCAATGACGTTGCGACCCTTGTATGCTTCCTTATCGTAACGGATGCGTTTCTTGCGATTTGACCGACCCGGAATCACGGGTGTGATGCCGTCCTGGCGGAGTGCCTTGCGGAATGAGTCGCTGTCATAAGCCTTGTCGCCAAGCAGCTTTTTGATACCGGCCATCAAGCTCACGCACTCCGGCCCCACCGTGCAGTCGGCGACGTTGCCGGGCGTCAGAATGATCACCCACGGTCGGCATAATTTATCGACAAGCGCATGAAGCTTGCTGTTGCGGCCACCCTTGGTGACGCCGATCGCCTGTTCCGAGGCCCCCCTTTTCCGCCGCCGGCGCAGCGGTGCGCTTTGACATGGGTGCTGTCCAGCGCCACCTGTTCGGGCGGCTCCGGTGAGCCCGCCACCGTCTCAAAAAATTGCTGCCAAATTCCCCGCGCGCTCCAGCGATTGTAGCGGTTGTATACCGTCGTATACGGGCCGTATTCCGATGGACAGTCCTGCCACCGACATCCGGTCTTGAGCACATGAATGATCCCGCTCAAAATCCTTCGATTGTTCCGCGGTTTCTGGCCAGGTCGATTCATTGGAATGAGAGGCTCGATCTTCGCCCACCGCTCGTCATCTAACCAAAACAAGTTCGCTCGCATCGGCTGGTCCCCCGAATCGGACCAACCCATTGGATCTCAACAGGGTTAATGAGGTTTTAAC
>JASHRR010000442.1 GCA_030037185.1 Xanthobacteraceae bacterium
ATCGGCTCCTCGACATACCGAAACGGCGGCACCTCGTCCCAGGCGGCGAAGTTCTCCTTGCGCAGCGCGCGGGAATCGAAAAAAGCCCGCAATTGCGCGTGGTGAGCCACGGCCTGGGCAAAAAACCAGTGATGCCGGGGGAGACCGGTGCCAGCGCTGTCGGCAAGGGCGGTTTCTGCCAACAGCGCCGGTGACAGGAATTGCAGCTTTTCCAACAGCCCCTGCTGGTGCGCCAACTGCTCCTGGTAGCGCCCCAGCACCGGCGCGAGATCATGTTCGACCCGCCCCCGTGTGACGAGCTGCAGCGTTACAAAATCACTGGTGAGCCTCCCGCCGCTCGCAAGCTCGGGATGATCCTCGTAAAACCCGCTCAACAGCTTGCTGCGCTCGGCAGCAGCAGCGTCCGTCGCCGCGCGAAGCGCAAGGATAAGCTCAATTCGCGACGGCACCGGCGCCAATGTCGTGATTGCAAGGTTAATGCCGGTCGGCAGCAGCATCCCCAATGCCAGCCAGAGAGCGACGAGTGTTATTGCATGCGTTGCCGAGCTGCCCTTGCGCGTGACAACGGCGGCCGCCAGGGCGAACCAGAATGCCGTGTAGGACAGCGCCACTGCGAGCCACAACGCAAGCCGCGTCCCGACCCCACCCGGTACGTTGAGAACGGCCAACGCCAGAATGAACAACACGGCAAGGAGCCCCAGCGATCCGAATAGGATCAACACGCGAGGTGCAAGCTTCCCCGCGAACAGCCTGCGCAGTGTCAGCGGTTGCGCGAGCAGCAGCGCCAGTGTGCCGCGTTCGCGCTCGCCCGTGAGGAGCGCGTAGGTCAAAGCAATGACGATGAGCGGGAAAACAAACACGACGGCAAAAGCGGCATCAAAACGCCCTACCAGCAGCCGACGCGGATTCTCCGGCTCGGCGCCCCCGGCAAGCGACGGCAGGCTTGCGGGGGCAAGCGGCAGGACCGACGGCAGGAGATCGCTCTGCCCCGCCGTCAGGGCGGCAAGCGGCGTTGGCGGAAGCACGGCATAATGTGCCATCAGGCCGTTGGCATAGCCAAAGGCGCTGCGCGGATCGCGCGTCATGACGGGCGCTGGCTCGGCCTTGGCATCGATGCGCGCCGCCTGCTCTCGGGCTTCCAGGCGCGCCGTTGCCTCGCGCGCCACTGCAGCTGCGGCTACGGCGTCGAGGTGGGCCAGCCAGCGCGCACCGTTGACCATTGCAAAGACGACTGTTGCGACGCCGAGCGCCAGCACCGCCCAGCAGGCGGGGTCACGGCGCAAGGCGCGAATTTCCCAGCGAAAGATGACGGCGAACATGTCGTCAGAGCGGCTGCAGCCGCTCGGCACTGCGCGAGACGAGCCATGCGGCAAGCCCGAACCAGGCGGCCAGCAACGCAAGTACACTCACCTGCTGGCGCACGACCCATCCGAGGGCGGGCGGCTGATAGTCAAATCGCGGCACTTTCGCCCATAGCTCATGGTCCCGGTCATGGACGTCACCGGCTTTCAGGGGATGGGCGAGAATGTCGTCGTTGATGATCCTGATCTCAGTACGGCGGTGCGCCTCTGCGGCGCGAACGAAATCGCGATGCTGAGCGAGGTCAGTCCCGGCGAGGCCCATTGAGATTGCCTGCACGCCAAGCATCGGAAACAGCGCCGCGGCGCCCTGGAGGAGGCGGTTCTGGGCCTCCATCGGTGCAAACAGTTCACCATAGAAACGGTCGAACACCTCGTATCCGTGCTCCTCGCCAACCTGCAGGCTGAGGCCGCCGAGATTGACCGGCAAGTCCTCGGCAGACGCGGCCGCATGGTCCTTGATAAGGGCGGCCGTGCGTTGCTTGAGCATGGCCGCCGCCCCGGCCGGATCCGCCAGCGCCTGCTGCATGCGCGTTTTGAACGAAACCGGTTCGGGCAGCGGATAAAGTGCGGCGGCCAGTTCGGAGACAGCGCGCGGTGCCAGCAGACAATTGAGGCTCCAAAACCCGATCAGGACGACGAGCGCGAAACGGCACGACGACGCCGACACCGCCAGTGCCAGCAGCACAAATATGCCGATGTAAAGGAGGTAGACCAGCGCCAGAACGGCAATGCGCGGTCCCCCGCCGGCGGGACCGGCGAGCACCAGGGCCGCGGCACCCAGCACCACGGCTGGCGCGGCCATCAGGCCGAGGGCACCGCCGAGGCCGAGTGTCTTGCCGAGGACGAGATCGCGCGGTCGCAGGCCGAGGCTGAGGAGTTGGCGAAGTGTGCCGCGCTCGCGTTCGCCCGCAAAGGCGTTGAACGCGAGGAGGATCACCACCAGCGGCAGCACGACCTGGAGCACGAGGGCGACGGTCAGCTCGCCGAAACGCTGCGCCAGCGTCGCGTCTTCTGCAGGGGGGTACAGCATTTCGTTTTGCCTGTGCGCCTCCAGCCAGACCGCCACACCCGTATAGGGCTCGACGCCGGGATCGAGAAACGCCGGCGCCAGACGCGGCTTGAACACGTAAAGTCCGTAGTGCGCCGCGGCGTGAGGGTTCTTTGGCTCCTGCGCGTACCAGCGGGCCTGCTCGGCGGCCTGCGCAGCGTGCTGCTGGGCAACGAGTCCGCGCTGATAGTAGGCGCCGGCGAGGAGCGCGGTGGCGAGAACGGCCAGCACGATAGCAGCGGCCCAACGGAAACGGCCGTCGCGGAGCATTTCGATGAATTCCTTGCGGGCAATGGTGGCAATCATGGCGATCAGGCCTGCATGGTTTCGAGATAAAGCTTCTCCAGATCGGTATGGCTCAGTTCGGCTGCGGTGAATGTACGGGCGAGCCCGCCGTGGCGCATGATGCCAATGCGGGCGGCGACGTGTTTGGCCCGGAACAGATCGTGCGTGGCCATCAGCACCGCGGCGCCGCGCATCGCAAAGCGGCGCAGCAACCCGCTGAATTCATAAGACGCGCTCGGATCGAGGCCGCTCGTAGGTTCGTCGAGCAGCAGCGCTTTCGCATCCTTGGCGAGAGCGATGGCGATGCCGACCTTCTGCCGCATGCCCTTTGAGTAGCCGGTCGCACGGCGATCATGCGCTTGCTTTTGCAAGCCGGCTTCCAGCAAAAAACCGCGCAGCTTGCCCTCGCTGTGGCGCGCGCCTGCAAGCTCGCTGAAATAGGAAAGATTCTCCACCCCGGAGAAATGACCGTAGAGATTTACCTGCTCGGGAATGTAGGCAAGCAAGCGCTTGGTCTCGAGGGGATACATCGTGACATCAACGCCGTCGACAGTCGCGCGTCCACTGTCCGGTGCTACAAATCCAAGAAAGCAGTTGATTGTCGTGGTTTTCCCGGCCCCGTTGGGACCGAGCAGGGCGAACACCTCGCCGCGGGCGACGGTGAGCGAAAGATCGTGGACCGCGGCGACGCCGTTGAATCGCTTGGTGAGACTTTCGGCCCTCAGCACGGCGGATCAAAAGCTCCCGTTGCGGGGGAAACGCAATCCCGCGGGCTAAAGCGCGGGATCGCCAAGTGGCGAGGTCACCTCAGCAGGTCTTTCGCCTTATCAAGCCCCGCCTGCACGCAAACCTCGTCGTTGCCGGCCGGCGATCCCGAAATGGCGGCGCCACCAATGACCTCGTCTGCGGCTTTGATCGGTACTCCGCCGCCGATTGCAATTACGCCCGGCAGCGTCACCTGCTGGCGGACAACGGGATCACCATCGTTGAGGCGCCTGGCGTAGGCGGCCGTATCGGTGCGGAACGTGTTTGCTGTGTACGCCTTGCGCCTGCTGTTTTCGACCGTGTGCGGAGCCGCGCCATCGCCGCGCAGTTGTACGATGGTGTCGCCATCGCGATTTACCACCGTGGCAGAAACACGAAAGCCCTTCGCTTGGCAGGTCTCGACCGCGGTCGTCGCGATGACCTTCGCGGCCTCGTATGACAGCAGCTTTTCGGTCTTCAACTGGGCGTTTGCGGCGGGCGTGAGCAGGCAAGCGATTGCCGAAGTCGCCGCAACCGCTCCTGCACGGTAGATATTTGTAGACATGATCCCTCCTGGTTGGCGCTGGCCGTTTCTGCCTCCCCCACCGGCTTAAACGTTGATCGCGAACATCCCTCTCCCTCGATGAGGGAGAGGGAAAATCGGCTATTTCAGGTGGTCGCTGATCTTGGCGAGGCCCGCTTGGGCGCAGGCTTCATCCTTGTCGCCGCCTGGTGCTCCGCTCACACCGATGCCGGCGATCGTTTCATTGCCAACCTTGACGGGCAGGCCGCCGGCCGCGGTTACGAGTTGGTTATCAAAGACCGCAGGATTGAAGCCGCCGCCAGCAACCCTCTTGGCGAAATCCGCAGTCGAGACCCTCAACTGGGCCGACGTGTAGGCTTTGCGGCGGGCCACCTCTCTGCTCAATGCGCCCGCGCCGTCGCCGACGATGAGAAGTTGGGGCAGCCCCGCGCGATCTGTGACTGACACCGCTACGTTGTAGCCTTGTCCTTTGCATGTGACGATCGCGGTTTGGGCGGCTTCGACGGCCAGCGCCGCAGGCAGCAGCTTGTGGGTCTCGGTCGGCAGCGGGTCGGCCGCAAGCGCGCAGGTACCGGTAACGGCGACAAGGGCCGCGGTTACGGCCAGATAGGATCGGATCATTGAGTTCTCCCTGAGGGTCATTGGCCCGGCATTGCGCCGGCAGGATGGATGGAGATGCCCCCACAACGGAGGCATTTGTAATGTTATAACATCCCTCCTGTCAACAACTGCCCGTCGGGAGGCGGGTGACGACGTCGCCTTGGCGCCCCCCCCGCGCGGCGTACAGCCTTCCTTGCGGGGCCTGCCGACGACCCGCACGTGATGACAGGCGCCGCCTTTAAAAAAACGGCTACCTCGGGCTTAAGACAACCAGCGCTTGGCGCGGCTCATGTATGAATGGTGCTGGTCAGGGCGATCGCGCGTCAGCTTGAAGAAAAAAACCTAGCGCTGCGACGATCAGCATTTGATCTCGACGTGCCTGCGCGGCTCGACATCAGATGCAGGCGAAAGCGGCGCATCTCCTCCGCCTCAATTGCGTCGGAACAGCCGGCAAGGTAAGGTGGCGAAATCGTTGGGACCCTTTGCACATCATGTGGGGTCTTCGCTGCGAACTTGCGGATCGACATGCTTCGATCATGCGCCGCAACGGGCTGCCGCTCGGTCGTCGGGATGCTCCTGTCCTGAGGAGGTTGCCCCAACCCTCAATCTCAAGCCAGACCCGTCCGGCTCACGCCGATAGCGCCCCACACGACCTCGCGAGCGGCCTTGATGATGTCGTCAGGGGCTTGCGCTCGGTGGCGAACTTGCCCAGGCCGCGCGCGTTGAGGAGTTCGACGCGCTTGACGGGATCGCGGCGCTGTGCGGACGGCTGCACCAGCGCCGCGAGCATTGCGAACACCGCGCTCAACGCGAGTCAAAAACGGGAAGCTTACGACCCCGACGAGAGCGCGAACCGGGCAATGATCAGGCCAGCTGTATCGGCCCATGGTCGTCGCAATGACCACCATGGGGATGGTGCAACCGTCCATTCACGAGGTAATCGATGTGGTCCCCATGAGGCACGGCTTCGTGCCCGCAGGACGGGCCGTGCTGGTGCGCGCAGACGGTTTGCGGCGTGCACTGCACGGGATTGGTCGTGTTGACCGCAATGGCATGCTCATCAACGTGATCCTGGTGCGGATGATGCAAATGGCCATCATGAAGATAATCGACATGGCCGTCATGCCGGATCGCCGTATGCCCGCAGTTGGGACCATGCATGTGGCGATGGTTGCCATGATGCTTCTCGGTGCAGGTCGTCATAGTCTCTTTCCCTTCTTTGTCCTTGGTTCAGGCGAAGCCGGCGGTTTTTGGTGTTCGGCTGCATGTTCAATCGCAGTTTCCACCAAACGCAGAACGTGAGTGTCGGACAGCGAATAGTAGATGTGCTTTGCCTTACGCCGCCTTTTGACAAGTCTCACGTTATGCAACCTCTTGAGGCGAGCCGAGATGGTGTTCAGCTTTTCGCCTTCCACGTCCGCCAGCTCTGTTACGCAGGCCTCGCCGCTGGAAAGCCTGGTTAGCAACCGGACCCGGGCCGAATCGCCAAGAGCCTGGAACATCGCAGACGCACGTTCGAGTTCGGCTCGGTCCGGCAGTTTCCGCCACAAACGGGCCTGGTGGTGGTGTCGTATGCTGCCTTTCTCCTTCTTCATCGATCTGTCATTCCAATGACTGATGGAATGAACTCTTCAATGACTGATCGAATGATTTGTTCCGGCCGCAGGCCGCGACGAATCGCCACCATCGGCGGTATTGTTGTCCAGTGAGGTGGCTTGCGGCCCGAAGCGGAAGTCGGGGTCGATTTGGCTGGCAAGGTCGATTCCCAAGGCAGCATTGGCCCACGCTTTGGCATTGCGCAGATGGATCTCGTGCATCTGGGCCAAAAAACCGCGCCGGGTCGCGAACGGTGGTGTCGACCGTCTCCTGCATCCGGTTCAGCACCTGGCGGTTCGCCGGCTCCAGGTTCTCGATCTCCAGGCGGTTGCCCCGCTCCATGGCGCGGACCGCGGTGGACAGCGTGAAGCAAGCCAACAGTTCTTCGCCGACCTCGCGGCCCAGAAATTCGACATCCGCCGGGTCGGTGACCTTGTTGCCGATCACCGACAGAGCGACCCCGAAGTCGGCAGAGTACTC
>JASHRR010000443.1 GCA_030037185.1 Xanthobacteraceae bacterium
GGGCGGGAGGCGCCGGCGGCGGCCCCTCCCTAACGCTCCCGCGCGAGCGGCGGGAGGAGACAGAGGGGCGGGCGCGATCCTTGATCCGGTATGGTTCGGTCAAAGAATTTGGAGCAAAGCCGATGTCCAAATGGAACATGATCATCGACGTCGCCGAATGCACGAATTGCCAACTGTGTACGCTCGCGGCCATGGACGAATACGTCGGTAATGATTTCCCCGGCTATGCGGCTGCGATGCCGAAACACGGCCATAGATGGATCGATATCCTGCAGAAGGAGCGCGGCCAGGCGCCGATGATCGACATCGCCTATGTTCCGACCATGTGCAACCACTGCGATGATGCGCCGTGCATCAGGGCCGCGAAGGACGGCGCGATCACAAAGCGCGATGACGGCATCGTTATCATCGATCCGGTCAAGGCCAAAGGACAGAAGCGGCTCCTCGAAGCATGCCCCTATGGCCACATCTGGTGGAACGAAGACTTGCAATTGCCGCAGCACTGGCCATTCGATGCGCATCTCATCGACCAGGGCTGGAACCAGACCCGCGGACAGCAGTCGTGTCCAACAGGCGCCATGCGGGCCATCAAGCTCGACGATACCGAGATGGCGCGCATGGCCCGCGAAGAAGGCCTGGAGATCCTCGGGCGGGACCTCGGCACCAAGCCGCGGGTCTATTATCGCAACCTGTGGCGCTACACGAAATGCTTCATCGGCGGCACGGTTTCGGCCGAGGCCAACGGCGTGGTGGATTGCATTGAAGGCGCCCGCGTCCGGCTCGTCAAATCCGGCGCCGTCGTCGCGGCGGCTGCGACCGACAATTACGGCGACTTCAAATTCGACAAGCTCGATGAGAATTCCGGCGCCTACACGGTCGAGATTGAGGCCGAGGGCCGGGCAATGAAATCCGTCGACACGCAGCTTGGCCTCAGCGTCAATCTGGGCGAGATCAGACTCTAGGCAATGCCCGATCCGACGCCGCTCATCGTTGCGGGGTTGGCCAGCGCTTACGCTGCACTCGCCCCGGTCGCAGAAGCACTGCTTCGCGTCGTCGTCGGCTGCGCGCTCGTTCCGCACGGGCTGCGCATGACCTTCGGCTGGTTCCCTCACACCGGCCTCAAGGTCAACAGCCTGAAGGCATTGGCCGAGCAGCTCGATAAAACCGGCTACCGTCCGGGCTGGCTGTGGGCCCCCGCAATCTCGCTCACCGAACTCGTTTGCGGCCCGCTCGTCGCGCTTGGCCTGTTCACGCGGCCGGCCGCGTTACCAGTCGTCATCTTTCTGGCAGTGTCGAACCTCGAGCGCTGGCGCGTTGGCCGCTATTTCTGGAATACGCTCGGGCTCGAATACACCCTGTTGTGGGCGGTGGCGGCGTTCTATGTCCTCATTCATGGCGGCGGCGTTTATTCGCTCGATCATTTCTTGATGGGCGGGGAGGTTTGACAATTCAGCGCGACCCGGCGCGTGATCCGTGGATGGACCCCAAACCCGCCGCACAGCCTATGCGGGTGGCGCTGCCGCAGACCTCCGCGCCGGGATGGCTGCGGCGTCTCGCCCAGGTGCTGCTCGCGGGCTTTGCGTTCCTCATGATCCTGCCTTATGCGCTTGCGCTCATCTACCGCGCGGTCGACCCGCTCTCGACGCTCATGCTGTGGCGATGGGCCACGCGCGCCCCGGTCCAGCGCGTGGTGATGCCGATCGATCGCCTGGCGCCGACGCTGCCGCGCGCCGTCATTGTCGCCGAGGACGCACATTTCTGCAGCCATCATGGCATCGACTTCGGCGAGTTGCGCCGCGCGCTCGAGGCCGAGAGGGCCGGCGTGCGCCGGCCGCGCGGCGCCTCGAGCATCACCCAGCAGCTCGCCAAAAACCTGTTTCTGTGGCCGGGGCGCAGTTATCTCCGCAAAGCACTGGAGCTCCCGCTGGCGCTGTGGATCGACTTTGTGATGCCCAAGCGCCGGCAGCTCGAGATCTATCTCAATGTCGCGCAATGGGGCCCGAACGGGGAATTTGGCGCCGAGGCTGCTGCTCGTCGCGCCTTCGGCAACCCGGCTGCCACCCTGTCGGCCTCCGAAGCCGCCTTGCTGGCGGCAGCGCTGCCCAATCCGCTGCGGCGTGATCCGCGACGGCCGAGCCCCGCGCTCCGCCGGCTCGCCGCCATTTATGCAGCGCGCGCAGCCTCCGCGGCCGACATCGACCGCTGCGTGCGGGCGGCGCGTTAGCATGCCGATAAGCGGGCCCGGCCGCCGCCAAGCCGCGGGACTTCCTGGCGGCGCGCCGATCACCTATCGTGCGTTGGCGTGAGGAGGAAGCCGGATGAACGTGGGGGTAGCCGGCCTCGGCAATATGGGCAGCGCGGTTGCGGCACGGCTGATCGAGACCGGCAACACGGTGACGGCGTGGAACCGCTCCGCCGACAAGTGCAAGCCGCTCGCTGCCGCCGGCGCCAAGGTTGCGCCGAGCGCGGCAGCGCTGGCGGCTGGCGCCGACGTCGTCATTACCATCCTGACCGACGCCAGCGCCATCACCGCGGTGTATGCCGGGCCGACGGGACTTCTCGCCGGCAATGTCGCAGGCAAGCTTTTCGTCGAGATGAGCACCGTGCCGCCCGATGTGGAAACCGAGCTTGCCGAACAGGTGCGCGCGAAGGGCGCAGCATTCGTGGAATGCCCGGTGGGCGGCACCACCGGCCCGGCGCGCCAGGGCAAGCTGATCGGCCTGATGGGCGCGGACCCGGTGGCGGCCGCAAGGGCGATGCCGCTCCTCACCCAGTTGTGCCGCCGCATCGAACATTGCGGGCCCGTCGGCGCTGGCGCCACCATGAAGCTCGCGATCAATCTGCCGCTGATGGTTTATTGGCAGGCGCTCGGCGAGGCGCTGGCGCTGGCGAGGCCGCTGGGTCTTGATCCGGCCCGGATGATCGAATTGCTCGCCGACAGCTCAGGGGGCGCCAACGTGCTCAAGGTGCGCGGACCCGCCCTCGTCAGGCTGCTCAACGGCGAGGACCCTGGCCCGGCGATGTTCACGCTCGACAACGGCATCAAGGACCTGCGCCTGATGCTGGCTGAAGGAGCAAGCCGCGGCATCGACATGCCGCTGGTCGCCGGTGCGCTCGCATGCTTCGCGGAGGCGAGCCGCCAAGGGCTCGGCGCCAGCGAGGCGGCGGGCATGTCGGTGTATTGGTCAACCCGCGCGGGCGGCAAATTGAATCTCAACAAGGTAGGAGGCGGCACCATGCCGGTTACGCTCGCGCAAGCCAGCACCATCGTGGACGTTGCGCTCAATAAGGCTCGCCAGATGAATCTGGCGCCGCTAACCGTCGCGGTGCTCGATTCCGGCGGCCACCTCGTTGCGTTCAAGCGCGAAGACAATTCCGGCATTCTTCGCTACGACATCGCCTATGGCAAAGCCTGGGGTGCCCTCGGCATGGGCTTCGGATCGCGCACGCTGTTCGAGCGCGCCGCCAATACGCCCCAGTTCTTCAACGCACTCTATGCGGCGAGCGGCGGGCGCGTGGTCACCAATCCGGGCGGCGTGCTGATCCGCGATGCCGGCGGCGACATCATCGGGGCAGTCGGAGTTTCCGGCGACACCTCCGACAACGATGAGGTCTGCGCGATCGCCGGCATCGAAGCCGCCTCCCTAAAGGGCGATCCGGGTGGCCGATGACCGCGACCGGTCCATCCTGCGTCTGCGACCTCTGCTATCCGCCCCAGGAGCCTCCCGATGATCCGGTTGTTCTCATTCTGGCGCTCGCTCGCAACCTACCGGGTGCGCATCGCGCTCAATCTCAAGGGGCTGACGCCCGATGACGAGATCGACGTCAATCTGCTAAAGGGGGTGCAGCGCGAAGCGGCTTACCGCGCCGTCAATCCGATGATGGCCTTGCCGGCGCTCATTGATGGCGAAGCGCCGGCGCTGTTTGAGTCCCTCGCCATCATCGAATATCTCGACGAAACGCGCCCCCACCCGCCGCTGTTGCCGAACGATGCGCGCGGACGGGCGCGGGTGCGTGGCCTCGCCCAGATCGTGACCTGCGATTCTCATCCGCTCATCGTGCCGCGCGTGCGCGAGTACCTGGCGCACGAACTTGACATTGCGGAGCCCGCCCGTATGGCGTGGTGCCGCCACTGGCATTCGCAGGCGCTCGCCGCGCTCGAAGTCCACCTCGGCGTGAAGGAAACCGGTCGCTTCTGCCACGGCGACGAGGTGACGATCGCGGATATCTGCCTCGCCAGCCAGGCGGCCGGAGCCGAATTCTTCGGCG
>JASHRR010000444.1 GCA_030037185.1 Xanthobacteraceae bacterium
ATGGGTGGGTGGGAGGAGGCGAGCCGTAACCTGCATTCGACCAACAATTTCCCAGAATTCACCGGCCGCGTTTGCCCGGCCCCGTGCGAAGCCGCGTGCACGCTCAACATTCGCGACAATCCCGTCACCATCAAGACCATCGAATGCGCCATCGTGGATCGCGCTTTCGAGCGAGGCTGGGTGAAGGCGGAGCCGCCACCGGCCAAGACCGGCAAAACCGTTGCGGTGGTGGGGTCAGGTCCAGCCGGCCTTGCCTGCGCGCAGCAGCTGGCGCGTGCCGGCCACGATGTCCACGTCTATGACAAGCATCCGAAGCCAGGCGGACTGCTGCGTTACGGCATTCCGGATTTCAAAATGGAGAAGCACCTCATCGACCGCCGGGTTGCCCAGATGGAGGCCGAGGGCGTGCGTTTCCATTGCGGTCACCATGTCGGGATTAATGTGTCGGCGGCCGAGCTCGTTGCCAGCCATGACGCCGTCGTGCTGGCGGCGGGCGCCGAGAAGCCGCGCGACCTGGCGATCCCCGGTCGTGATCTGAATGGAATCCACTTTGCGATGGAGTTCCTGCTGCAGCAAAACCGCCGCGTGGCCGGCGAGCCGCAAGGCAGCGTCGAGCCGATCCTTGCCAGCGGCAGGCACGTCGTGGTGATCGGCGGCGGCGATACCGGCTCAGACTGTATCGGCACGTCGATCCGTCAGGGCGCGCTTTCGGTCACCAATTTCGAGATCATGCCGAAGCCGCCCGCAAAGGAAAACAAGGCACTCACGTGGCCCGATTGGCCGCTCAAGCTGCGCACATCATCGAGCCATGAAGAGGGAGCCGAGCGTGACTTCGCGGTGATGACGGTTGAATTCATCGGCGAAACCGGCTCGGTGAAGCGGCTGCGTTGCGCGCGCTGCGACGCGAGTTTCAAGCCGGTCCCGGGAAGTGAATTCGAGCTTAAAGCCGATCTCGTCCTGCTTGCGATGGGATTCCTGCATCCGGTGCACGAGGACATGGTGAGGGCGCTCGGCGTGGCGCTCGACCAACGCGGCAACGTGAAAGCCGATACGACCGGCTACGCCAGCTCGGTCAGCAAGGTATTTGCCGCCGGCGACATGCGTCGGGGCCAGTCGCTAGTGGTGTGGGCGATTCGAGAGGGCCGCCAGGCCGCCCACGCGGTCGATAAGTTCCTGATGGGATCCAGCATGTTGCCGCGGTAACGGTCATGCCGCCCGGCGTGCGATAGAGGTGTCACTCGCCGACCGGGCCAGCGCTGACGCCTGCGCGCGGTGGGTGTTTTTCGAGGCCTCATTGATGCTGCCGCCGCGCTTGAGTATCTGACCAGACAGCCGGTCGTAAAGGGCCTCGGCTCGGCCCACTGCAACAAACACGCGTTCCTGGCGCCACCGCTGCGGCAATCTACGTGTCAGACGAGGACGCATGGTCTCGCCGCGGCGGTTGCGGAATACGGTCGCCTCGTCCAGGCATATTCGCTACCGGATATCGCTGCCCAAAGTGAGCGTGGCCGAACGAGCCAACTGGATTCTGGCCCTCGCTGGCGAGCTGATAGTGGTCAGAGCGGTACAATTCTTCAACGGACATCGGTTGTCCGAACGGCGAATGCTTCGGCGGCTCGGATTGGAGGACGTCGAGTGGGCTGCTGCCGTCCATCGGGCGTCTTTCGACCATGCTTTACCGGCCCTTGCCGGACTTCACACGCCCGAAGAGGATCGGTGGTTCTTCAGATGACTTGCGTTTGCTGGCACTTTCGTTCTGCCCAGGACACAGGCCGGCCGTAGTAGCTGTCCTTCTTGCGAGAGGCGGCCGATAGCGCATGTTCGCGACCTGTCAACGCCGGGGCCATTTCGACGACCAGCAACTGGTCGCTATCATTGCATTTCGTGAAGGGTGGGTTGATCAACTCTACGTGCCTCTGGACGTTCCAGCGCAACAAAGCCGCTCGCCGATTTTATGAAAAGCGGGGTTTCACGCTGGCCAAGGAGACGGATGGCTCCGCCACCGAGGAGACCCACTTGCGCGGTGCACCAATGTCGTCAGCTATTTGAGGTACTGCGGACATGCCGGTCAAACGGCCGCCATAGCCGTTCTTGCCCCGAAGCTGCCATTCAGTTCCAGCTACCCAGCTCGCCAGGAAGATCGCTGCGAAGGGCAGCCATGTTCCAATCAAGCTGCGAAACATCGCATAGCTACGCTCGAACAGCGGAGCGACTACAACGGCATCGAGCGCGGTGATAGTCGCTGTCATCGCCGCCGCACGCAACACTGAATCGAATTCCGGAGCGATCCATTTGTGGATGGCCGATACAACGAATGCGGTGACTGGGGCTGCGGCAAGGTGAATGCGCAGGGCTGTATCGAGACCCCAAACTCGGCGTCCAATCGCCATTGTTGCTGCGCAAGCGGCCCAAAGCACCAGCGCTAGCGCAAACAAATAGAACCAAGCCATCCGCATCCGCTCCGCAGTTCGATGAGATTGCGGCCGAACGAGGCCGATCAGCCGCCATCATACGGCTGACTTTGAGGCTCTTGGCCACAGCCACGCGCTTGTGATGATCGCTACCGCCGTGCCGAGGAGCTGTGCCACGATAAACC
>JASHRR010000046.1 GCA_030037185.1 Xanthobacteraceae bacterium
ACAATGGCTTCATGTACACGAGCGACGGCTGGGGCACCGTCTACAAGATCGACGTGCGCAGCGGCGATCACGGCGAGTTCGTGTGGATTGCGGACCCCGGCGTCAAGCACGAGGGGAATCTTCCGCGCTCACGCGGCATCGCGTTGTGGGAAGACCTGGTGATCAACAATCTGCCCGACGGCCGCGTCATCGCGATCAACCGCGATAGCGGCGAGATCGTGTGGGACAAGCAGGTCGCAAAGGTCAACGAATTCGGCAGCAAGGAAAGGATGAACTCGGCGCCGATCGCCGCCGAAGGCAAGATCCTGGTTGCCAACGGCGCCGGCGACGGCGGGACCCGCGGCTGGCTGGCGGCGCTTGACGCGCGCACCGGCAATGAGCTGTGGCGCTGGTATGCGATCCCGAAGCCGGGTGATCCCGGCAGCGAGACCTGGAAGGACAAGAACAACGCCTGGAAGACCGGCGGTGGCGGCCTATGGCAGACGGGCTCCTACGACCCGGCCAACAAGATCACCATCTGGGGCACAGGAAATCCGGTGCCGCAGTACGATCCGCAATCGCGGCCCGGCGATAACCTCTACACGAATTCGGCCGTAGCACTCGACATCAACACTGGCAAGCTTGTCTGGTATTACCAGTATCTGCCGAACGACTCATGGGACTATGACGAGATCGGCATTCACATGCTCTATGACGTGAACATCAACGGCGAGATGCGCAAGGTGATAGGCCATTTCGCGCGCAATGGCTTCTACTAT
This sequence comes from Xanthobacteraceae bacterium, assembly GCA_030037185.1. The sequence continues at coordinate 759 of JASHRR010000046.1, forward strand.
ACGCTCGATCGCGCCAACGGCAGCTTCATCAAGGGGGGGCAATACGTCAATGACCTGAACTGGACCAAGGGCCTCGACCCCAAGACCGGCAAGCCGTTGGAGTACGATCCCAAGCTTGATGTCCAGACCTATGTCGCGGACGCGCGCCCGCTGCGTGGCGAGGGCATGAAGCGGACGTGCCCGACCTGGCACGGCGGCGTCGCCCATCAGCCCACCGCCTACAATCCGGTGAAGCAGATCGCCTATGGGGTCGGCGCCGAAGGCTGCTTCAGCCAGAACGGCGCCGCGGCCGCGTTCAAAGGTCCGGACGGCGGACTGGACCGGGTGAAATTCGAGAAGCGAACCTATACCAGCGACCTCTACTATGGCGCGATCACGGCTTACGATGTGGTCAACCACAAAGTGCTGGCAAAAACCGTGACCGACATCGAAATCCGCTCCGGCGCGACGGCGACAGCCGGCGGCCTGGTGTTCTCGGCGCTGCAGGACGGCTGGGTGGTGGCCTACGATGACGAGAAGCTCCAGGAGCTGTGGCGCTTCAATGTCGGCACGCCGCTGAAGGGTGCCCCGGTTGTCTACGCAATCGGACCGAAGGAGTATCTCGCGGTGCAGTCGAGCGGACGCCACCTGCACCCGGTAAAATACGATAACCTCGAGCACTCGAGCTATCTGTTCGTGTTTGCGTTGAATTGAGGAAACGCACGTCGGCAGTCAGACCCGCAGCCCGGGTTGAGCGCCCGGCGAAACTCGCGAGCGCATCGCCACATCGATCGGGGGTCCGGATTTGGCTGCGCTCGATCCGGGCTGCCTGCCAGCGTGTCTCAAGCATTGATCGGAGGACAAAATGCCTGACCACCTTGGATATATGGCCGTTACCGCCCGCACCGCCTTGGCGGGCGTTTTTTTGGCGGCGCTCGCCACGTTGGCGCAGAGCGCCGAGTACAAAATGACGGTCAACAAGGACCGGCTCACCAACGCGCAAAACGAGCCACAGAACTGGTTGATGATGAACGGCGACTACGGCTCGACCCGGTATTCCAAGCTCACGCAGATCAATCGCGACAGCGTCAAGAATCTGCGCATGGTGTGGGCGCTGGCGCTGCGCGGCATGCAGGATGTCGGCCAGAACGGCCCCGAGAACGAGGTCAATCCGTTAATCGACAACGGGTTCATGTACACCGTGGACGGCTGGGGGACGGTCTACAAGATCGACGTGCGCAGCGGCGATCATGGCGAGTTCGTCTGGATCGCCGATCCCGGCGTCAAGCACGAAGGCAACATCCCGCGCACCCGTGGCATCGCGCTGTGGGAGGACCTCGTTCTCGCCAACCTGCCGGACGGCCGGGTCATCGCCATCAACCGCGACAGCGGCGAAATCGTGTGGGACAAGAAAATCGCCGCGGTCGACGAGTTCGGCAGCCGCGAGAAATTCTATGCGGCGCCGCTCGCCGCCGATGGCAAGGTCCTGGTTGCCAACGGCGCCGGCGATGCGACGCGCGGCTGGCTCGCAGCGCTCGATGCGCGCACCGGCAAGGAGCTGTGGCGATGGTACGCCATCCCGAAGCCCGGCGATCCGGGCAGCGAGACCTGGAAGGACAAGACCAGCGCTTGGAAGACCGGCGGCGGCGGGCTGTGGCAGACCGGCTCCTACGATCCTGCCACCCGGCTCACCATCTGGGGTACCGGCAATCCGGTCCCGCAATACGATCCGCAGGCGCGCCCCGGCGACAACCTCTACACCAACTCCGTGGTCGCGCTCGACATCGATACCGGAAAGCTGATCTGGTACTACCAATATCTGCCCAATGATTCCTGGGACTATGACGAGGTCGGCATCCACCTGTTATATGACGTCAGTATCAACGGCGAAATGCGCAAGGTGGTCGGTCACTTCGCCCGCAACGGCTTCTACTATTCGCTCGATCGCAACAACGGCAGCTTCGTCAAGGGCAACCAGTACGTCAACGACTTGAACTGGACCAAGGGCCTCGACCCCAAGACCGGCAAGCCGCTCGAATATGACCCCGCGCGCGACGTCCAGCTTTACGTGCCGGAGGCGCGCTCGCTGCGCGGCGATCCGATGAAGCGTACATGCCCGACGTGGCACGGCGGCGTCGCCTATCAGCCCACCGCCTACAATCCGGTGAAGCACATTGCGTATGGTGTGGGCGCGGAAGGCTGCTTTAGCCAGAATGGCGCCGCCGCCGCCTTCAAGGGCGCGAACGGCGGGCTCGACAGGGCGAGGAACGAGAAGCGGAGCTACAGCAGCGATCTCTACTACGGCGCCATCAGCGCCTACGACACGGTCGCCAATAAAATCCTCGCAAAGACCGTGACTGACATCGAGATTCGCTCGGGCGTGACGGCAACTGCCGGCGGCCTCGTGTTCAGTGCGCTCCAGGACGGCTGGGTCGTTGCCTATGACGACGAAAAGCTCCAGGAGCTATGGCGCTTCAATGTCGGCACGCCGCTCAAAGGTGCACCCGTCACTTACGCGATTGGACCGAAGCAATATGTCGCTGTGCAGGGCAGCGGGCGCCATGTGCACCCGGTCAAATACGACAATCTGGAGGCGTCGAGCTACCTGTTCGTGTTCGCGTTGGATTGATTGCCGGACCGGGAGGCGCGTCGCGCCCGCCTCCCGCATATCGCCAGGATCGGCTGCGACTCCACATCGGCCCCGGTCCTTTCGGGTTTCGCCTGCGTCCGACAGCGCCCGTAACGGGTCACGCCGCGTGCGCGTGGACCACCTTGGCCCGCATCAGCGCGCGCAGCGCATACAAATCCTTCGCGAACACACGGATGCCCTCGGCGAGCTTTTCGGTCGCCATGGCGTCCTGATTGAGTTCAAACCGGAATGTCTTCTCGTCAAGGATGAGCCGCGGGGTAGCGTCGCGGGTGTTTGCCGGATAGAGCCGCCGCGGAAGGTCCCCGTGGTCCCCCTCAAGCTTATCGAGCAACGCCGGTGCGATGGTGAGGCGGTCGCAGCCCGCCAGCGCCTCGATCTCGCCAGTATTGCGGAATGATGCGCCCATAACGGCGGTGCGGAAGCCGTGCGCCTTATAATAGGCGTAGATGCTGCGCACCGACGCCACGCCGGGATCGGTTTCGGCCGTGTAGGGGCCGCCGCCCGCCTTCACGTGCCAATCGAGGATGCGGCCGACGAAAGGCGAGATCAGGAAGACGCCCGCGTCGGCGCAGGCGGCCGCCTGCACGAGCGAGAACAGCAGAGTGAGATTGCAGTCGATCTTTTCGCGCTGCAGCGTCTCGGCGGCGCGGATGCCTTCAAAGGTTGATGCGACCTTGACCAGGATGCGATCGCGGGTGACGCCCCGCGCCTCGCAAGCCGCCACGATGGCGCGTGCCTTATCGATGGTTGACCGGGTATCGAAGGACAAGTCGGCGTCGGCTTCGATTGACACGCGGCCAGGGACAATTTTTGCCAGCTCGGCGCCGAACGATACTGCGAGCCGATCGCACACTGCCGCTGCCACTGCATCCAGGTCGCCGCTGTGGCCGCGGCCCCAGGCGACCGCGTCTTCGACGAGATGCGAATAGGCGGGATTCTCCACCGCCTTGAGCAGCAAGCTGGGGTTGGTGGTGCAGTCCTGCGGTTTGAGGCGGCGTAC
>JASHRR010000445.1 GCA_030037185.1 Xanthobacteraceae bacterium
AAACACGGCACCGGCGCCTTTGGGCGCGTATTTCTTGGCAAGGCCGTGGTAGCGGTCGCCCGGCAGGCCCGGATAGCTAACCCAGGTCACCGCGGCATGATCTGCGAGCCACGAGGCGACAGTGGTCGCGTTGTCGCAATGGCGCTGCATGCGCAACGGCAGCGTCTCTATTCCGGTGAGGATCAGGAAGGCGTTGAAAGGTGATAGGGCAGGGCCGAGGTCGCGCAAACTCAGCATCCGGCACGCCATCGCGAAAGCGAAGTTGCCGAAGGTTTCGTGCAGGACGATGCCCTGATATTCCGGGCGCGGTTCGGACAGCATCGGATAGCGGTCTTCGAGCGACCAGTTGAACGTGCCGGCATCGACAATCAGTCCACCCATCGAATTGCCATGGCCACCGAGAAACTTAGTGAGTGAATGCACCACGACGTCGGCGCCGTGCTCGATCGGCCTGCACAGGTAGGGCGTCGCCAACGTGTTGTCGACAATGAGCGGCACGCCGGCGCGGCGCGCCATTTTGGCGACCGCTTCGATGTCGGTGATGATCCCGCCGGGATTTGCGATCGATTCGACGAAGATCGCCTTGGTCTTGGGAGAAACCGCACGCTCGAAGCTGTCGAGGTCATCAGGGTCCGCCCACCCCACGCTCCAGCCGAAGTTGCGGAACGCGTGGTTGAATTGGTTGATCGAGCCGCCATAGAGCTTCTTCGCCGCGACAAGCTCGTCGCCGGGAGTCATCAATGCGTGCAATACCACTACCTGAGCCGCGTGGCCCGATGCGACCGCGAGCCCCGCGGTGCCGCCTTCGAGCGCCGCGACGCGCTCCTCCAGCACCGCATTGGTCGGGTTGCCGATGCGGCTATAGATATTGCCGAAGGTCTGCAAACCGAACAGTGATGCCGCGTGATCTGCGTCTTCGAACACGAACGACGTGGTTTGATAGATCGGGGTGGCGCGCGCCCCGGTCGTCGGATCAGGCTGGCTTCCCGCATGGACCGCAAGCGTAGCGAAACCGGGCGTACGTTCAGTCATGAGCCGCCTTGTCCGTCGCTGCGCCAGCCCGCACGCTCCGCGGCGGCCGTCGTGCCGCCCGCCATCGTAACCCGGTCAAGCGACAGACGCTGCACACCGCGCGCAGGCGGCTTGGTGCGCTTTGCGGTGAGCGTGCGCGAATTGACGCCCATCCAGGAAATCTCCGACGACAGGCGGCCGTATTCGATCTTGGGGCAGCGGTTCATCACGACCTTCAGACCGTTCGCTTCGGCAAGTCTGGCCGCCTCGTCATTGCGAACGCCGAGCTGCATCCAGATGACGCGCGGCCGCGGCTGCACCTGCAGCGCCTCGACCACGATGGGAAGCACGTGCTGGGAGGCGCGGAACACATCGACCATGTCGATCGGTTCCGGTATGTCAATGAGGGTAGCGTGAGCTAACCGGCCAAGTAAGTGCTGCCCCGCCAGTCCGGGATTGACGGGAATCATGTGGTAACCACGCTCAAGGAGATACTTGAAGACGAAATAGCTGGGCCGGCTGATGTTGGCCGATACCCCGACCATGGCAATCGTCTTTGCGGTTGTGAGAATGCCGCGAATGTAAGCGTCGTCATAGCGATCGTGGTTCATTCGGCCGAATTAAAAGGCAGGTGGAGAACACCGATGACGACTCTAGCCTTGGTTGAGCGAACCCGGTGGCGAGCGTTGGGCGGTCTGGATTCGCTGCGTTCGATGCGGCCGCGTGCTTACGGCGTCGTTAGCATTCGTCACCGCTTTTGCCTCGACAGGGCGTTCGAAGGGGCAGGCACAATCGACGCGCTGATGATTTTCTTGCAGGCCGGGCTGAGCTGGTTCACCCTGCGAACCAGACATTCGTAGACGCGATCGCGATCGGGAATCTCATCGGCGCACAGGATTTGAGCGTCGGGCGTGCAGGCTAGCCGCTCCTCGACTGTCTCGGCGGGTGCGCGTAACGTGGTGGCTGATGCCAAAATGGCGAATGCGAGCACGACGCGGTAAAGCATAGGTTCCTCCTTCGTGTAAGCTTACCCCTCCTGACCGTGTCTGGGAGCACGAGTGTCCCGCCTGGTAAAGAAAACGGTGGGACCCCCGCGCTCCCGCAGGGAAGGGGAACGGGATTTCAGCGCCAAACGAGAGGGTTCGTCGCGTGCCCGCCGACAGTGCGACCACGACCTCAACCCCGATTTGAATCGATTCGCGAACTCCCCCTGTGTCCATCAATCATCCCATTGCGGCGGCCGCTTGGCAAGAAAGGCCCCAATCCCTTCCTTGGCATCTGCGGCGAACAGGTCGTCCACCATGACCCGAGAGGCGTGCTCATAAGCATCCGCCAAATCCATCGCAAGTTGGGCGTGGAACGCTTGTTTGCCGGCGCGAATCGCCCGCGCCGACTTCGAAGCGATCCGCCGGGCAAGCCGCATGGCCTCGGGCAGCTCCTCTCCGGCCGCAACCACCCGGTTGACAAGCCCGATGCGGTGGGCATCGGCGGCCGAGACAGCGTCACCGGTGAGGAGCATTTCCATGGCGTGCTTTGCGGCCACGTTGCGCGACAGCGCCACCATTGGCGTGGAGCAGAACAGACCGATGTTCACGCCCGGGGTCGCAAAGGTGGCGTCCGCCGCCGCAACCGCAAGGTCGCTACTGGCGACCAGCTGGCAGCCGGCGGCCCACGCCGCGCCCTGTACGCAGGCGATTACCGGCTTGGGCAGCTGCACGATGGACATCATCATGGTGCTGCACAGACTGCAAATCCGGGTGAAAAAGCTGCGGCCGCCATCGGGATCGCTCCGGTGCGCGGTGAGTTCCCGCAGATCATGCCCGGAGCAGAACGCCGGGCCTTCGGCAGCAATGACGACGGCACGCACCGAGCTGTCGCGCCCGAGCGAGGCGAGTGCGGCGATCAATTCGGTGAGCAGTTCCTCCGATAGGCTGTTGCGCGATGCCAACCGGTTAAGGATGAGGCGTGCCACCGCGTCCTCGGTCTCGCGGCGCAGCACCGGACCAGTCGAAATTGCCAGGGCAGTAGCGCTCAACTCTCGTCCTTGTTCGTTTCGCGGACGCCCGCGCTTTCAGCATCTCTTGAGAGTGCCGGCAAGCGACACGCCAACCGGCGCAGGCGGTGACTGCGGCTCATCTAATCCTGCGACCTTTGCAACACAATGTGGTGACGCAGCTGACAGGCCGCAAAATTGAACTTTTGTCGAGACGTCTCGGCCAGTCGAACGCTCCGCACGGCGAGCCAGGTCTCTTCATCGAGGAGATTTGGTCCTTGAGGACTCGGCGATCGCCAGGGTGGTCGGCCGATATGGCCAGCCCGCACGAAATGAAGTCCTCTAGACGGGCTGGGCTACTCCGCGCCCCGCCCGCTGTGCCGGGTTCCCTTGCAGTCATCATAAATCTCGGCATCAAATTTATCGTCAAGGCAAGCGCTGCCGAGCTTCTGGCAGAGGCAAGATTGATGAACCCTGGCAAATGGTTAGCGGTCAGGCAGGCCGACATCCGGTCGGCCGGTGGCGGGCAACCCATCGCGACGCGCCGTCCACATATTTTATTTCGCGGCAACGAGATCGCTACAGGCACTATATTACCATGATCGTAACTGGATGATTTTCTGGAAAAAATTGGTGGCCCGCGGGTTGACCCCAGCCGGCGGCTCCGCTACAGAAGCGCCAGAACGCCAAGCGGGAAAATTCCATGAGCACATTTTCGGCCAAGCCGGCCGATGTCGTCAAGAAATGGGTCGTGATCGACGGCACCGGTCTCATCGTAGGCCGCCTCGCCACCATTATCGCGATGCGGCTGCGCGGCAAGCACAAGCCGACCTACACGCCTCATGTCGACTGTGGCGACAACATCATTGTCATCAATGCCGAGAAGGTGATTCTGACCGGACGTAAGGTGGACAAGAAGATCTATCACCACCACACCGGCTTCACCGGCGGCATCAAAGAGCGCTCCGCGAAGTTCTTCCTGCGTGGTCGATTCCCCGAGCGCATCGTGGAGAAGGCGGTGGAGCGCATGCTGCCGCGCGGTCCGCTGGGCCGGCGCCAGCTTGCCAATCTTCGCGTTTATAAGGGCCCCGAGCATCCCCATGCTGCGCAGGCGCCCGAAGCCTTGGATGTCGCAGCGATGAACCGCAAGAATGCGAGGAGCGCCTGATCATGGCCGAGACGATGCAATCGCTCGATCAGTTGTCGGCACTCAAGCCGGCCACGCCGGAAGCCCCGAAATACGTCCAGAAGCTCGATAATCTCGGTCGCGCCTATGCGACCGGCAAGCGCAAGAACGCCGTCGCGCGCGTCTGGGTCAAGCGCGGCACCGGCAAGATCACGGTCAACAACCGCGCGATCGAAGTCTTCTTCGCCCGGCCGGTATTGCGCATGATGATCTCGCAGCCGCTGGTCAGTTCCAATCGCAGCGGCCAATACGACGTCATTTGCCGGGTGTCGGGCGGCGGATTATCGGGCCAGGCGGGTGCGGTGCGCCATGGCCTCTCCAAGGCCCTCACGAATTTCGAGCCGGAGCTGCGTAACGTGCTCAAGCGCGGTGGCTTCCTCACGCGCGACAGCCGCGTCGTCGAGCGCAAGAAATACGGCAAGGCCAAGGCGCGGCGGTCGTTCCAGTTCTCGAAGCGGTGATGGTGACTGCGACATACGCCTCGCGCATCACCAAAGCGTCGACCAAAGTCATAGCTTCGCCAGGGTGCGCGCACAGCCGTGGTGACTCCCCGTTGGCCAGCGCATGTTGCCGACGGGGCGACAGCAGGGGCGCCGCTCCATCGCGACGCTCCGATCAGATTGGCTGAAGCGAACTTAGCAGTCGGGGATACGATAAAGTGCGTTCGTCCGCCTTTTTTGCATTTGGTTTGTTGTATGTGAATGACGCTCCAGGCAGGACCTGAGCCTTCGGCCCTGATCCCGCCCAATTTTGCCTTCTTGAATGCTGCCCAGCAGAGCAGGCCATGTCCCATTCGTCTCTTGCCGTCAGCGATCGAACCGACTGGCCGTTGCAGGCAATGGCGAAGACCGCCGTCGCGCGGCGGATTCTTTGCGTTTTTCCCCGTTACGAACCGTCCCTGGGCTCTTTCGACTACGCCTACGACCTCACCGGCAATCTGCGCGCCTTCATGCCGCCGCAGGGATTGCTGGTGATCGCGGCGTCGGTGCCTCCCGGCTGGCAGGTCAGATTCGTCGACGAGAACGTAGACCCGGCCAGCCCTGAGGACTTTGCTTGGGCGGATGCCGTGTTCGTCAGCGGGATGCATGTCCAGCGCCACCGGATCATCGACATCTGCCGCCGCGCCCACGCGGCCGCAAAGCCGGCCGTGCTGGGCGGTCCCTCGGTGTCAGCGAGCCCAGGGCTTTATCAAGAATTCGATTACATCCACGTCGGCGAAATCGGCGACGCCACCACGGAACTGTTCGCCATGCTGGCGCGCGATTGTACCCGCCCGCGTGCCCAGGTCAGGCTGGAGACGCGCGAGCGCCTGCCGCTCGATAAGTTTCCGATCCCGGCCTATGAGCTGGTGCGCCTCGAATATTATTTCCTCGGCTCGATCCAGTTTTCCTCAGGCTGCCCCTTCACCTGCGAATTCTGCGACATACCGGGCCTCTACGGCCGCGTGCCGCGCATGAAGCGGCCGGAGCAGATCATTGCCGAGCTCGATAAGATGCGCTCGTGCGGGCTCTCCACTTCGGTCTATTTCGTCGACGACAATTTCATCGCTAACCGCCGCGCTGTGCGTCAATTGATCCCGCATCTGATCGCCTGGCAGGAGCGGCATTCGTTCCCGTTTCCATTCGCGTTCGAGGCTACCCTCAACATCGCCAAGTATGATGACCTCCTTGCCGTTCTGCGCGATGCGAATTTCACCAGCATCTTTTGCGGAATCGAGACGCCCGAGCCCGAAGCGCTGCGGCAGATGTCGAAGAAGCAGAACATGACGATGCCGATCCTCGACGCAGTCGATCGGCTGAACGCCTACGGTATGGAAGTCGTCGCCGGCATGATCATCGGTTTAGACACCGATAGCCCTGATACGCAGGAACGGATAACGACTTTCATCGACCAGTCGAATATCCCGATGCTGACCATCAATTTGCTCCAGGCGTTGCCGCGCACCCCGCTGTGGGATCGCCTAGAACGCGAACATCGACTCAGCGACCATGCGGACCGCGAATCGAACGTCGTCTTCAAGCTACCCTACGAACAGACGGTCGCGACGTGGCGCGCGTGCCTGCAATACGCCTATGATCCGAAGCGGCTGTTCCGCCGCTATGATTACCAGATACACCGCACCTACCCGCATCGTCGCAAAGTCCCGCCGAAGCCCGGCCAGCTCACGATGAAGAATCTGAAACGCGGCCTCATCATGCTATTCAATGTGTGCTGGAAACTTGGCGTGCTCGCCGACTATCGGGCGGCCTTCTGGGGCTACGCCTGGCCGCGCCTGAAGGAAGGCCGCATCGAGCAAATCATCGCCACCGGGATCATTGCCAAGCATCTGATCACGTTCGCCCGCAAGGCCTGCGCCGGCGAGCTCAACGCCTCGCATTATTCGAACAAGGTCCGCTAGCAGTCGGCGCCGGTTCGGCCAGGTAGCGACTATTTATTGCGTAGGGCAAGCCAGCGGGTCTGGCCGCCCTGCTGTCATCGGGCCGGCCGGAGTGGAGACCGGATGGGCCGGCCCGACGACAGGCTCGGCCTGCCCAAGGTTTGACTCCTGCCGCGCCTGCGCGATCAAGCTGGGCGCGAACGCGATGAGCTTCAGGGCCTTCTTGCTTGAGCAGGCGTTAAGTCCCCGATCTGTTCCACCTCGGCCGCTCGAAGAGACTCACCTCGGAGCCTTGCGCTTGCCGGGTCGCGAGTTGAGCGACACATTCAATGTCAAAGCCTTTTGGCGGGTTGCTCCTTCGGTACGCTTGAGCTTGCGGGCGATCTCGGCGGCCGGCGTCTTCTGCCGCGCGAGCGACTTGAGTTCGCGGACGTCTTGCGCGCTCCACACTCGCCTTCTCGACTTTTTGACCACCTTGCGCTCCCGGAGTTACCCCCTCCCTACCCCTCCCGCTTGCGGGGAAAGGGTAGGTGGGGAGGCATCGATTGTACCAACAGCAACCGTCACCTGTCGTCTAAGTCAAGCGGCTTTCGCCTCCCGTCTCGTTCCTTTTAAGGCATGCAAGTAAAGATCGAGAAGCGTTTCGTGCGCTTCACGCTCTTTCTGGTCCTGCTTACGCACCCGGATCACTTCTCGAAGGACCTTAACGTCAAAGCCGTTGTCCTTGGCTTCAAGATAGATTTCTTTTTTGGCTTCGTTCAGCTCCTTGATCTCCTCGTCGACCCGCTCGAGGCGCTCGACGATCGTGCGCAATTGATCACCCGCAACTTCGCCCGGTTCGCTCATGGCTTACTCCTGGTCGATTGGACGCAAGCAAAAGTCGAGCATTTGCTGGAGGACATCAATGCGAGCCGGCGAATGCAGTAAGCAATCGGTTAAATAGGCCTCCCCAGCTTAAAACCTAATTAACCATGTTGAGGCCGGTCAACCGATTCTGCGAGGACCGACGCAAGCGCGAACTTGTTTTGGCCAAATGACGAGCAGTGGGGCGAAGATGGAAGCCTCTCATTTCCGAATTGATCGACCTGCTCGCGACTGCAGCGTGCGTGAGCTTGAAAGAAGCCCAGTCGACCACGGGGCTTCAGCCACGAGTCGCTCCGGCAGGACGGCATCACGCCCACGATCCTGGGTGGGGCAAATCGCAAGAAACGCATCTGTACGCGACGAAGAAGCCCAGTCTGCCTCCTCGCCGCCGTTGTCTGCTGGAAATTGAGTCTGGACCCCGACCGCCTCCGCGTATCCGATTTCCACCAATCCTTTGTGCAGTATCCAGCACAGTGTCCAAAAAGCCACGAGTTCACCTGGTCTCCGGAAAGCCATTTTTAAGCCATTTTTATGGCTATTTGAAAACGGAGCATCCGGTGCTTGCGGCGGGGGCTTGGCGTCCGTCCTAGACGTCCCGGGGGGATGTATTAGCGTACCGGGGTGGAGATGTCGGCGGACTTGTCGCCGGCTCCCGCTGCAAAATGCACCGGCAATTTGGGAATTCAAACGAGGTGGCGAAAAAATCTCGCCGCCTCGCGCGCATAGCGAACGCAATTGCGGCTTGGGCACGCCCCGTGACATTGCTGGCGCAAAAGCAAAGGCATTTGCCCGGTTTTAGCGCCGCGCCGATCAGCGTTCGATGAAACAGTCTCTTCGTGGCCCGTTGAGCTTTCTGCATTGGGACGGGCGGCCGAAGATGCCAAGTATCCGAATTTGGAGGGGACCCCGCGGTACGCGCAGCCGGTCGAGACAGTGGAAGCGCGGCAGCCCGGGGGGCGTGTGGGATCCGGCCAAACCGCGCGGTCTCGGCCAGCCGCCGCCGCTGATGCCCGAATACCAGAAGGTATTCGAGGCCAACATCGCCAAGGGCCATGGTCTTCAAGCTTGTCGAATCCGCACAGAAAAGTTGGCGACCAAAACTGATTCTCGGTGCGAAATTCGCCGACCACCTGGAAGGTGTCGGCAAGCCCGCTGACCGTTAGCCCGCAACCATCGCCGCCTGACCGATCAGGCCGCCAACAAAAGCGTATCGTAAGTGCCGTCGCCGTCGGCATCGTGCCGGTTGCGATGGAATAACCGTTGAACTGCGGGTCGAACCCTTTCGGCCAGTCTCGCCCGTCCGTTATAAATGCGCCGAATTGGGCTCATGGATGCAGCATGTAGGTCGTCTTGGGCCGGATCACGATCTCCATCGGCTCATAGAGAATCATCGCCCGCGGCATGCCGACCGGACCGCAAAGTGCCCTTGATGTCGAAAAAGACGCCGGCCTTGACCAATGTTTTGGCGCGCTCGGAGAACTCGGCTCGATCCGACCATAAATCCGCAAATGTGATTCGATCAGCAGCGCTCGCAGAGCCCGCGATGACCGGCGCTGCAAGGGCCAACCCCGTGATCACTCGGCGGGTCAGGTGCGCGTCTCCCGGCGCCTGAGCCTTTTTCCGAGTCATGGGTCACCTCCTTCCTCGAGCCCTCCTAGTGGACTCATCCAATCGCCCCGACGGCGGCCAAGCAGCAGAACACCAAAAATCTTGATCAGCGCCGTGCCCTGTCGACTTCCACCCTGCGCATGGCCCACGTCTCAAATTCGCGAGACGTGCCGAGCTGGGGTTGCTTCGGCGGATCGTCTGAAACGTTATATCATAACGATGCCGCAAGAAAGCGGCTTTTGCCAAGGAGGGTGCATTATGACCGTGCTTGTCGCATTGCTGGGGCATCACCTGCAGCGGTGATGGGTTGGGGCCTTGCGGCCTCAGCAAGCGCGGAACCGTTGACCCACAAGGTCCTGTCGGTCGACATTGCGGTCGCGATCACCAAGACGGCGATCGATACATGCAAGGTGCAATGCAGTCGGACCATCCGCCGACGCATCGCGCGGTTGGGTGTTTGCGCCGACCGTGAAGCCAATCAATCCTACCTCGACGTTCGGCCGCATGGCGGCTCATCATGAGGGAGAAACTCTCATGTCCGAGATCGCATCTCAGCTTGCGGCACTTTCTCTGGCCACCGCGTTCGGTTGCGCGACGAGTTCGACAAATGCCCAGCTTCTGGCCCGCAAGGACCTTTCGCTTGCAGCGGCGCTTACCATGGCCACGACGGCAATCCAGACTAAAGTCGCCGGGCTACACTGAAGAGTTGCTCGATCAGGCTCAGCGAGTAGCGGCACAGCCAACAAAAGCCGATCTGCGACGGGGTTATTTCCTTTGCCTATTACGACCCGTCGTGCTGGGCTACTCGCTCCTACAGCCATGGTTTGTGCACTAGCACCACGACGACGCGATAGACCCGCCGCATGCTCCGACCGGGAATGGCGATCAGTCATGC
>JASHRR010000446.1 GCA_030037185.1 Xanthobacteraceae bacterium
GGCCGCCGGCAAATATCAGCTGGGATTCGACATCGACAGGCTCAGGACGCTGACCCTCGTCACACTGCTGTTCAACGGCCAGGCAGTCTTCTATGTTGTGCGCGAGCGTCGGCGCCTGTGGTCCTCCTGGCCGAGCCCCATCGTGATCGCATCTTCCATTGCAGATCTGGCGATCATTCCGACCATGGCCGTGAACGGCATCCTGATGGCGCCGTTGCCGATACCGGTCGTGCTGGGGGCGTTCGCGGCATCCCTGGCGCTGGCGCTGATGCTCGACCAAGTGAAGGTCGCAGTCTTCGGCTGGCTCAGGATGGTTTAGAGTTTCGGGACATTGGCCCGGGACTTGCGCGCACCGGCTCTGTGAGTGGCTCGGGGTAAATTTCCGGGGTCGACTCGGCAAATACACCCGTGGTGCTCCATCGCCACCGATGCAGCCCGGACAGCTACCGTTCCGCGCGGATCCCCATGACGGCAGAGTCGAGCCGGATGGAGCAGAAGTTTGACGGCATCGCCACAAAGCCACATCGATCGCTGTATCGCGGCTAAGATAATTTTGGCTCGCCCCGGGAGTTCGATTACTCCACCGCGACGCGCGTGACAACGGCCGAGCCTGACTCGAGGGTGCGGTGCACGGGGCACTTTTCCGCGATTTCCACGATTTTGGCTGCGACCCCCGTATCGATCTCACCCTCGATCCGGATGACGCGCTCAAAACGATCGATCTTCGCGCTGCGTGCTTGCGTAACTGCGCTGCAATCCGCACAGTGATCGGCAGCGACCTTGCCGTGGCGCACTTCGACCGCTACGCGGCCGAGCGCGAGGTTCTTATGCTCGGCATAGACCCGCAATGTCATCGCTGTGCAGGCGCCGAGGGCAATCGAAAGATAGTCGTAGGGATTAGGGCCGGTGTCGAGACCGCCAGCCGCAGTGGGCTCGTCGGCGATGAGCCTGTGCCGGCCGGCAACAATCAGGTTCTGGAATTTCCCTTCGCCGGTCTCGCGGACCATGACGTGCTCGGCTTCTGCAATTTCTGCGCGAGCCTCCGGTATGTAGCGCGCGGCCCATGCGGCAATTACACCTGCGGCATATAAGGCATCTTTTGGTCGAGACAGCAAGTGGTCGGCATCGTCGAGCGAGATGAAACTCTTGGGGTGCCTTGCCGAAAGAAAGATGCGCGAGGCATTCTCGATTCCGACCACCTCGTCGCGAGGAGCATGCAGTACGAGTAGCGCCTTTCCGAGCGAGCTGATCTTCTCGTCTAGCCGCTGCATCTCGGCGTCCTCGACGAATGAGCGCCGGATACGGAAGAACCGCCCGCCCAACTTGACCTCGGCCTCCCCTTCGGACCTGATCCGATCGAGCGAGCCGCCGAGCTGCCGGAACACGTGCGCCACATCGGCCGGCGCGTTGATCGTGACTACGGCCTTAGCCTCGGGAATACGCTCGGCGGCGGCCAGTACGGCGGCTCCGCCGAGCGAGTGGCCGATGAGTATGACCGGCGCCTCGTAGTTGCTCCGCAGATAGTCAGCGGCGCGGATGATATCCTCGACGTTTGAGGAGAAGTCGGTATTAGCGAAGTCGCCCTGCGATGAGCCGAGGCCGGTGAAGTCGAAGCGAAGCACGGCCACCCCTGCGTTCGCGAGCGCGCTCGCAATGCGTCGGGCAGCGAGTATGTCCTTCGTGCAGCTGAAGCAGTGCGCGAACAGGGCGAAGGCCCGCACCGGGCTATGGGGAAGCTCGAGCCGTGCTGCCAGCTCGTCGCCGTTACTGCCGGAGAATGTCGCTCGGATGACAGATGGTGCGTTCATGGCTCGCCCTCGTTTGCGCCACGGAAGTCAGTTTCGAGGTACTCTCAATGAAGCCAACAATTTGGTAAGGATTTGCAATCCTGCCCGCCGCTTAGCCTACACAAGGCGGCCAGAAATTGTGCGCGCCACGACTGGCACCGGATAGCTTCGCAGCGGCTCGACCCCCTCCTACTCACGAGGCGTAATTCAAGTCGCTGACTCAAGCTTGCAGGTGCTCAGTCTGCCGGAGCTGGTGATGCCCCTCGTGGCGTCGCTTCGCGCGCCCGCTCCAGACGACACTTGGCATATTCTGGGGTGTCCCGCTTGAACCCCAGTTGCTCACATTTCTTGTTATGTGCGGCCAATGGCTTCGTGGATTTGTCCCCAGGGGAACAGCCGGAGAGCAGAACACTCGGCACAGCCACGATGGCAATGACGATGGTCAGGCGCACGGGAATCTCCGCTTTGGCTCCTGTCCGACTGGAATGCTGACGGTCGGCCGATACGGAGCCGGCGCCTAACATATGCACGCGGAGCAGAAATTCAATCGACCGGCTCCGGCCGCCCTGGTCGCTCCCCGAGCACGGGCAATTCTCCATGGGCTTCCTCCTACGGGCTCTGCGTCGCAGTTGGTGGTCCCATCATTCGATGTGATACTTTGTTCAGCAACAGAGCGGGGAAAATTTGGGTATTTGCCCGGGGTATGAGGGCCGTGAGCTGCAGGCGATGTTCGCCGACATCGTCGTGGGTCGCATGGGAGCCGCTGAGGTAATGCCTAAATTTGATGAATATCAAAGCCAAGTTCCACTTACTTTTCTATAACCACCATAGCCGGTCACACGAGGGAGGAACCGGCTGGGGCGGCCTGACCCACAGGTTCCTGCTGCGATTTGGGCCGCCCTATTTAACGGTGCGCGGAGTGTTAAGGCCTGGTTTAGATGCTGGCGGTTGCCGTGCAGGGTTATGACGTTGCGCTGCAGCTTCGACCGGTTTGCGCTTTTTAAAATGAGCAATGGAGCCACACATGAAAACAGGTCTCACCCTTCTCGTTGCGCTCGCGATTGCCGGGCTTCTGCATGCCAGTCCAGTCCTTGCCCAGGATGCCGATATCGGGCATGGGCGCGAGATCGCGCGGACAATTTGCGCGGCCTGCCATGTCGTAGCCAAGGGTCAATTAATATCGCCCAATAGCGAAGCGCCACCGTTTCCCATGCTGGCTGCCACTCCGGGCATGACTACCATCGCATTGACCGCCGCGTTACTGACCTCACATCGGCAAATGCCCAATATCATCCTGCAATCGGATGAGCGAGAAGATGTGATCGCCTACATTCTCACCTTGAAATAGCGTTGTCGTCTGCAAAGGAGTCGTGAGTGGGCGCGATTTCTCCCACAAATCTTAAGCAAGAGGGGTCAACGTGGGCAGGATTGGACTTTCCTTGGTGATCACCGTGGTTGCTGTGCTTTCCGCAGCCGCATTCGAAATCGTTGCCGCCGGCGTCGCCCGGTCCGCGCTGGCCGCCGATCCCTCGAACGGCATGCGGGTGGCGCAGCTGTGGTGCGCGACGTGCCATGTCGTCACCGTCAATCAGCGGCAGGCCAACGCCGATGCCCCGCCCTTCGAGGAGATCGCGAAGCGGCCAAATTTCAGCGAGCCGGGCCTCGTGACATTCCTGCTTGATCCTCATGCCAAGATGCCGAACATGAATTTAACTCGCAGCGAGGCCAATGACATCGCCGCCTTCATCGGAACACTGCGTTAGCTCCGGTGCTGCGCCTGGATGAATGTCTACTTTATTTCGTTGCTCGCCACGCCGCCGCCGGGCGCTCTCCACCGTGGCGGTTCACATCGCCGAACGTCAAAGAGCAACCTATCTAAAGGGGAAGCCTGTCAGAGACCGAGCTGGACCTAATCAACGTTCCTGGATCGACTTCAGATAGATCACGATGGCACCGACATCCTCACCGCTAAATTTGAATTCAGGCATATCTGGATGGCCAGAGATGATGCCCTCGCCCAGAGCTTCCTCCAGGGACTCGATCGGGTAGCGCTTGGAAAGCGCGCGAAACAACGGAGCGTGCGGATGCCGGCTCTCGCGGGCTCTGCCGATGGCATGGCAACGAGAGCAATTCCTTGCGAGAAGAGCCTCGCCGCGATGGAGGGTGGTTGTGTCCGCGGCAGCAGCGGATCCAAGGAAGGCAAGGGAGACACCGAGTTGCAACAGTCTCATGAGATTTTCCTGACTCAATGGTCCATCAATAACGATAATTTTGCTAATGGCTGGACCGGTGGAAACAGCCCATGATCTGAAACAACTCACACACGAAAAAGAATGTGACCGCAGGCGACCGTCCTTCGGCTTTGTTCATCGTCGCGAACTCACACGATCGCGCCGGGTTGATCGAGGCCGGCGAGGTGAAACGATTTCTTGCCATCGATGCAATGGTGGCAATGGTTGCGATTGATTTGGTGGACATCGCGGGGCTCCATTGGGGCCGGCCCACCCCGGTCCGCTCGAAATGACGCGCGCTGATGCGCGCTTTATCGGCGGACCAGGCCTGCAACCTCGAATTTGGCGTCTGGATCAGACTGGCGGAAGTCCCGTACCGCCCGTAGTCGACAGCCCATCAGGACCGAAGCGCGCCCTCGAGGACAACGCGGCGCTAAATCTGACCTCGCCGAGATCGCCGGGTTTGATTGCATGCGCGAGGTGGGCTGCCGGATCACTTCATTGTTTCGTAGACGCCGCGATGACAAAGGCCAAAAAGCTTGCCCTGTTGTAACCGACGTTCTTTGCGCTACACCACGCGGTGAACTGCTGTGGATCGACGAATACCTTTCTGACGGCAATGCCCTTCCCGTTGAATATGTGGAAGCGCTTGTCGGCCGCGTCAAGCCATTCTTCGAAGGTGTCGAAGAGTTGCGGTTCGTCCATGACGAGGTGACGGATCGCCTCGTAGTCCTCGGGGTGCGGAACCACGGTTGAGGTATGGGCATTCTAGCACGATAAATCTCGTCTGCTCAGGGCTAAACAAATCTTCCCTAGAGGGGACTGCGGGCGGCCTGTTTGATTCATCCATGTTGCAATTGGCCGCCTTCGTCTTGGTTAGCTCCGTCCGCCGGCCCTTCGTTTGGTGGGGTGGTCCAACTTACAGGCTCGGTCATTGAAAACCCGCACGGCTTGCATTTGAACACGTTCAGGTGCTCGCCAAAGACGCGCCTAATTGTGTGCAGCAAAATCATCGGCCGTCCGCAGACCGGGCAAATGACCTCATTCGTTAATGTGAGAGTTTTGTTCATTACGTACTTATGGACGCAATTACGGACGCCTACCTTGAGGCGGATCAACCTACGTCGGTTTCCCGGAATCGGTCGCACCACGGGCCGGTGCTCGCTCAGCCTGCACGACAGCATCGCGGCGCGAGGTTCGGAGAGGATTTAGATTCTGGAATGAGTGGCCGCTCTTGGAGTCCGTGAGCGCCAGGTCCTTGATGGCTGCCTAAGATGCAGGCGACAAGCCTCTCCGATCGCAAACCGGTAGGTGCCGGCTACCCGCACCTATCAATCCCTGTTGTCAGACTTGAGCTAAATCAAGGCGATTGCGGCGCGTTTCTGCGTTCTTGTTTGTTGGGTCTCGACCTTGCTGGGAAAACGGCAATTATGAACGAAAACGCAAAGCGCATTCTCTTGGTACTTGATGATGACGCCGCGGTGCGAGACTCCCTCAAGTTTTTGCTTGAGGTCGAGGGATTCGAGGTGCGCACCTTCGCGTCGCCCGACCAATTATTGAATGGGAAAGGTATTCCAGACGTTGGCTGCTTGATCGTCGACGACCAAATGCCGGCGGTGAACGGCCTGGATGTCGTGGCCACGCTGCGTCAGCGGCAGAACCATATGCCTGCGATTCTCACAACTGCGCACCCCAACGCCAAAATCCTCGGACGGGCGAGCGCTGGAGCCATGACACTGATTAAAAAACCTTTCCAGCAAGCAGCACTGCTGGATTGCACCAACAGGCTGTTGTCTTAGATGGCTCGCCTTCTACCCACGCCTAGCGGTTGTGCGGGTCATCGCCCTCTCAACGACATCGCCCACCTGTCGCAATCTCGGCGTCTGGTGTCTCGACCGATACGTGGTGCATTATGAAGAAAACCGCCCAGACACTATTTGCTGTGTTCATCGGCGTCCTTGCTTTGGTTGGTGCCGCTCATCCCGGCCCGTATGAGGACGCATTCACTGCTTATGATCGGGGCGACTACGCGACCGCGATATCAATCTATCGCATGTTGGCCGACCAAGGCGACCCCTACGCTCAGCGCGCCCTTGGTATCATGTACGATATGGGCCGGGGTGTGCCGCAGGATTACGTCGAGGCGATGAAGTGGTACCGCAGGGCCGCAGACCAAGGCGACGCATTGGCCCAGAATAACCTCGGCCTGCTGCACTTCAACGGAGAGGGCGTGCCGCAGAACTATGTACAGGCGCACATGTGGCTCAGCCTCGCTGCTGCCAATGCGTTGGACAATGACGGTCGCGACCTTGCGGTTCGCAACGACGAACTTGTTGCGAGCAAAATGACCCAGGCGGAGATCACTCAAGCGCAGAAGCTGGCAGACGAATGGAGGCCAAAGTCGGAGCGATAAGCTCACGGCTGGTTATGGGCGAAATGAGAGCATGGCAGAAAATGAAGAAGCAACACGCTTGGAATTGGAATGCGCATCCGCACTTGGCGTGGGCCATGTGGGGTTTGGACGAGATCGAAGCTACCCTGGCCGCGATTGAAAGTAGGCGCCACGGCCGCGACAGTGTGCCTGCCACCAGGGTGGAGAGGGCCATGGCGGATATGCGCATGGTACGGGATGCCTTCCGCAACTCCATCGAGGAGCAGGTACACCAAGCTTCGCTTGCGTGCTCGAAGGCTGACCTGGAACGCCAGTGGGCCGCCTTTGAGGACAGCGTGCAGAACTATCTGGACACCGTGGACAGGCAGGTTACCGAGCAAGAGACTGTTTTCCGTGCGCGCGCTGACGCTCAGAGCAAGACCTGGTTGCATGCGATCGACAACCTACACAAAAGCGCCGCGGGCGTTGCCGCCGGCCGCCGGAGCGACGTCGAAGCGGCCGTCAAGCATCTAGAGTCTGAAGCCGATGCAGCAAAGGTCAGGCTCGATAAGCTGAACAAGGCGGAGGACGCTTCGTGGGCCGCGATGAGAGCGGCGCTCGCGGAGACGCGCACCGCCTTAGATGACGCCCACCGCTCTGTACTGGATGCTCTCGACCGGTCAACCTGAAATCGGCAGGGCAGAGTTCAGCTTGGAAAGTCGGGTGCCGCGGCCGTCGGAAGTCTGCACGACTTCCTGTCTAACTCCCGGTTGCGTGTCTTTATCAATTTCCGGCACGGGTGACATAGTGATGGGCCCAATTTTCACACCGACCGCGTGCCACGCGCATGCGCGCGGTTCCGGTATCAGGCAACCCCGGGGCCACCTCACCGTGGCTGGGTATTCAGCGGTCGGCTAGGCCCACAACCGCTCAAAAGAGGTGCAAGCCGAACTGCGGGCTTACGGTTCTTCCGTCCCCGCTGCGATCTCGTCGGCCACGATGTCTCCTCTGGGCGATACCACCTCGCGGCCGACGCGGTCGCGCACCACAGCGTTCACTCGCGCAGCAATCTGCGGCTCCTGTTCCATGAGTACGTGAAAATCGTTGGCGTCGAGCACAAGCAGGTTGGTTCTGGTAATAGCCATCACGCTGGCAGAGCGTCGCGCCCGCCGCAGCACCGCGATCTCGCCGAAAAAATGGCCGACGCCGAGCCGGATGTGCTTGCCATTGAGATCGATGCCGACCTCGCCGCGGGCGATGAAATACATCGAGTGGGCGTGGTCGCCGCGGCGCACGATGAGTTCTCCAGCCTCGACCGTCTGTGCTCGTAGCAGCCGCATGATGTCGGCGATCGCCGCCGCGTCGAGCCCAGAGAACAGCGGCACCCGTGCGACCATTCCCCAAGTCACCACGAAATCGCGACGGTGGATCTGCTCTGAAAAGGCGGTCGCGACAATACCGACCGGCAGCGCGATCATCACCAGACCGCACAGGATGGTCATCGCCGCGACGAACTTGCCAAGTGGCGTTATTGGCACGACGTCACCGTACCCGATAGTGCCGAGCGTCACGATCGACCACCACATGGCGTCCGGAATGGTGCCGAACTTGTCGGGCTGCGCCTCGCGTTCGGCAAGATGGATGAACGTAGCGCTGATCAGAGTCGCGCCTGCCATGATCACGGAGCATCCGAACAGCGCTCGTTGCTCCGCATATAGCGTCTCCAACAACGAGCGCAACGCCGGCGAGTAGCGGGCAAGCTTGAGGAAACGCACGATCCGGAATAAAAGGATGATGCGGAGCTCTGACGGCAACACGAAAGCGAGCCAGAACGGCAGCACCGAGATGAGATCGATTAGCCCGTCAGTCGATATCACGTAGCGCAGCCGCGCCCTCAGCGGCTTGAGATCGCGGTAGGCTACGTGCTCGGGCATCACCCAGATGCGCAGCAGGTATTCGACCGTGAATACCACGAGCGATACGAGTTCGGTTGCCTTGAACAGCCTCCCATACGCTGCTTCGCAGCTCGGCACTGATTCAAGCACGACCGACACGATATTGACCAAGACCAGGAGGATTATGAGGCTGCTGGTGACACGCATCGCGCGGTCGCCAACCAGACCATGATCGAGAATCTGCGAGGCGCGGTGCCGCCATCTGTCCAAGTGTTTGCGATGCGGCCTCATGCGTCGCACAGTCTCAACGTCGAGACGAGAAAGAAATCGCCAATAGTCCGGCGATGTTGGCTTCTGGCAACGATTTGTGGTGCAGAAGACCGAGCGCCTTGCGCGCCACTGCGCGCGTAGAGGTGACGTTGGGGTGACATCAGTCGTAGGCTAATTTAAGTTTCATAAATCGAATCATATACTTATGATTGTCTCCTGTCTTCTGGCGGGGCGCTGACCGCGCTGCGAGCCAGGAGCGAACGGCATCGATATCGTTAAACGCCGCTCCGCGGTGCGCGCCTAGGTCGCGAAAGGTCGCCAGCAGGCACCGCTCGGGGGCGGCCGCCAAATAGCCCGCTGCCGCGAACCAATCGGCATGGCGCCGCAGGTCGGCAGACATGCCGACAACATCATGAATGATCACGACTCCGGGCCATGGGCCAGAGTGGACTGGCGACATAGGCAGCAAGTGCATGGTGGGGTGTCT
>JASHRR010000447.1 GCA_030037185.1 Xanthobacteraceae bacterium
GTGCGCCGCATTCGCAGCAGCCAGAGATGGAATTTATGATACAGTAGTACTAATCCCCATACTGCGTGCGCCGGCTCACAATGCCGCAAACGTCAATCCGGAAAGTAGCCAGTCGTCTTTGCTTGTTCCTATCAGCGCTCAGTTAATTCGTTATCGCTGCATTGTGGGAATGCAACGTGTACGCAGTCGCGAAGGGGCCCGCCTTTAGCGGTCAACGGTACAAACTGTTCAGTTCGAACGGTCGTTGCCGTCAGGATGGGCGACTTGTTGACATGCCCGTATGCCTTGTGAATGCGTGACTTATTAACGTACGCATTAGCATTTCCGGCGGATACCGCTAGCGCTGCGAGGGCGAATATAGCAATCAGAGTTTTCACCTGGGCCTGAGGGCGCGTGGTCATGATATTGTCTCCTAGTTTGGCAAGTGAGTTCACTCGGGATTGATCGAACGCCTGTATTGTGTTGTTGAAAACGCTCGATGTATGTGAAGGCTTTCACATTCGGAGTTGTTTTTAGTTGGTTCCTTTGCATGCCGCCCGGCCACACCCGCGCTGTGTCGGCGATGCATTCACGCACGCAAGCCTTCAGGTTCAGACTCGCTCGCGATCGGTTACCCTCAGCAGGACGCGAACATGCCGCGCAACGAATCCCTCTCCTTCATCCGAAATTAGATCAAGGATCAGGTAATTGCTCATCCCGATGAGGGCAGAGCAGGTCTGGCAGTCACGGCGAGTGAAATGACTGCCTGGTGGCCGGTAATTCGTCGTCGTACGGATTCCATGACTGACCTGACATGGGCGTGAAATGTGCGGCACATTCGGAGCCGAAGCGCCTTCATTACCTGGTTGAAGATGATTAGGGCCGCTGCGCTATACACTCAGCAACCCGGGTGACCCGGAGCGCTCCCGATCGCCGACTTTGCTTTGCTCTACCTTAACAGCCGACATCGCACGAACCGGTGCTTGAGATCGAAACGCTGCCCTCCAAAAGCATTAGTGAGGTGGCGCGTTTCTTCCAACGGACGCCAATTTCAACCCAATTCAAAGGCCAACTTGAGTGTGACGACCTTCACATACGCCGCCGGTTTGGTCCGGCATGATGCGAGCACACACCAAGAAGGGTGTGAACACCAACAGGAGACCTCAAATGTTAACCAGGGCAACATTTGTTCTTGCCATCATTATCGGGACCGCTTCGGGCGCGCTGGCTGCGAGCACGCAACACAGCACCGCTCCTAATCATGACGTTTATGATACCCGGGGCATCTACGTCGGCTCGGATCCGGACGCGAACGTTCGCTTCGAGCTGCGCCGAGACCAGGCTCGCAGCCATTATTGATCCGGACCACCATAAAGTATCCGGCCGCCGGCCTTTGGGGCCGACAGCCGGTCGCGGCGACCGGTTGTCGCGCATGATGGGACCAGCCAAATTTCAAGCTACGGAGACACGTGATGAAGATCATCTGCGCACTGATGCTCAGCTGCACGCCCCCTGTCTGGGCTTTAGCAGGAGATTCCCCGGAGATGCTTCGGCATCGCGTCGTCATCTGCAATCAGTTCGTGATCGAAGACCCTTATCCGGCGATAATCCTGGATTCCACACAATATTGCTGCCGGACGGCAAATTGGACTCGTGATTGCCCAACCCGGAACCCCCACGAAGAGCACCGCTGACATTTCAAATTTAATCGGCCTGCAAATCCCGCTCAATTGCTGTCTGGAAGCCACGATAACCGTCATCTTCGTAACAAAGATTTGGATCGGACGTCGCCGCCGGATTAAGAGCCCGCCTTGGACTCAGGTCCTCAATGCGATATCTCTACGAACAACGCCCCTTACTGTTGCCGCTCGCCGCAGCCTCGTTGCGGGGGAAGGCGCGGGTAGCGGACAACACGCGGTGTGTGGTTGGATGGTACGTTGAGCGATGCGTTGGTTCGCTCGCCGTTCCCTGGCCCCTCCACGTCTGCGCGGTATCACGTGGCTTTGTAAGCTTTGAAATTCTTTGGAACAGTAGTATTCGCGAGATCATTGGAGGGCGAGGTTCCATTGCTGCCGAGGCTGAGGCAATCGCCCATCTTGCAAGGATCGCGAACAAACCGGACGTCTCGAAGTCAGCGCTCCCGCCACACAACAGTGCCCCCCGCATGAAAACGGGAGAGCACGAAGGCGCGACTGGTCGGCTGACACCACACCCGAGGTAAGCTCTCATTCTGCTTGGCGTGCTGATGCCAGCCCGCTAGGCGGCCCAGTCGCTTCCGCGAGGCTTGAGCGGTCGCGGCGTCCGCGGCCGTTGGGCGTTCGTTGACCGATGCGTTGGTTCGCTCGCCGTTCCCTTGGGCGAGTAGGGGATGGCGAGGGTTGATCGGGGTTCCCCGCAAATGGGTCTCCTTTTTTCACCCGACCACCCCTCGCCTTGTCCAGTGCGATGATTTCAAAGGTTATTGTAAAGCTCGCTGCTGCTTTGCTGACGCGGCATCGCCGAAGCCCATGGCCTGCCGCGGCTCGGCACGCTAACGATCCGATTGTCGATCGGCAACGCGCCTGAGATTGCACGTGCGATCTCCTCGGCCCGTCCGCGCAAGCCCCCGCTACAGCTGATGCCGTTAAGCGTCACTTTTTCGTCGGCGACCGACACCGAGACGCCAAGCGGCGCCATCGACCGGCTGATGCGTTCGGCGAAAGCCGACCTGATCCGCACTTCAATGAGCTTGTCGGCGAGCGCGGAGCGCATTGCTGCAAGATCGGGCAAGCGGCGGCTTTCGGCGAGTTCGACAATGGTATTCACGCAGGTGTCGACCGACAGCCGCTCGATGTTAAGAGCAACATCATGCACGTGCCGATTTTCCCCTTCGATGTTGAAACAGGCACATGGGGGGCGCGCGCGGGCGGCAGCATCCTGCTCCATCCACACGCGCACGGCATTTGCATCCAGGGTTCCCTCACGCTCCTTTAGGACGGGCGCGCGCAAGCCGCTGGGCGCGCATAACCGAACGCCGACGAAGCCGGGAATGTCGCCAAACAGCGTCGCAGCCTCCCAGCCTACGATCAGCACGTTGCCGCGCTGAGCAAGCCACAGGATCTCTTCGGTCGCGTAATGGAAGAGTTTGCACCTGTCGATCTGCCATCGCTCGAAAAGCGACGCCCTGCCGTTGACATAGCGCAGGACCGTGCGGCGCTCGACCCCGAGGCGGTCTGCCACCTGCGTGGCAACGTTCGCAAACCGAATGATTGTCAGGCCAAGCCTCGCAACCAAACGGGCCGCCACTTCCTCGCCGAGCGAACCGATTTCCGCGGTCATCGCGATCACGGTTATTGTCTGCTCGCCCATCAAGCGGGCGCGTCTAGGCTCGATATTTGAATGATATCGTCTAAGCTGCGCGCCCACTCGTGAGTTCGCTATTCCGGTATCAAACGGCGAGCGTGCAACGCATCGCGGATCGGTTATCATGGCAGTCATGGTGCGGCACTCCTGGCTTGGTGCTCATAGAAAAAGCATTGCGCAATCGGCGTCGGCGATCTGGTTGCGCGTGACGGTTGTCGTCATCGTTGCCCTGTGTTGGAATGAGTGAGTTCTCTCATAGATTGATCGAGCACCTGCATTGTGTTGCTGCAAACGCGCAATGTATGTGAATGCTTTCACACTCGCATTTGCGTTAAATTCGCTCGTGTCGATGCCATGCGGCCACACCCGCCCTGTCTCGGTGGGAGGGATTACAAGCCTTCGGGTTCAGACCTGCTCTCGGTCGCTTGCCCTCGGCCGGATGGAGATCGCCATCGCTTTCGGCACCTGGTTCTCAGCGGGCGCCCCCACCGCCCCCTCCGGCGCAACCAAGCAGTGGCAGGCGCCCGGGCGTCGCGATTGAGCAAAGTCGCGGACAGTCGAAAGGACGTCCAAGTCGGTGTCGCAATCGTCGTATTCAATCATGCAGGCGATGAGCGATACGCCTTCGAGTTCGGGGCCGTGGACTGCGTTGCCGCCGGCCGGGTTGATCAGATTCTCGAGCGCGCGTTCCTGCTGGTGTTTCGCCTTTCGGCGGACGCTGACCCGTGGTGGCACGGTGACTCGGCCGCTGCACATATGCCATCGGTGCGCCAAGGTACGTGACCAAAGATTCTTTTCTAGGTCTGTATTGTTGCGCGACCTTCGTGCCGTTGACGTCCCGCGAATATCTGCGCGACATCGGAGTTGGCCGAGAGCATTTTACCAATGCCCTGATCATCAAACTGATTCTACGCGAGCGATGCTTTCGGCGTCGATCCTTAAAACGCCATCTCTGCCTCTACACGCCAACCCATCGGGTCTGAGCTCGTCGCTTTAGTCGTGCCGCAACTGGATCAAGCAGAATCTACGGATCAAACCTCGGCGCAACGAGAACGGGGTGAAAACGCAAATCTCGTCCGCTGTCGGCGTTTACATTTTCGTCTCCATCATCAAAATGGGCCTTATCATCCAGGCCTCGCTTTACAATTTTGCAGACTGTCGCACTTTTCGAGAAAATCCCAATCGATCAGCTGTTAATGATGCGGCTCCGTGAGACTTCGACCATCCAAACTGTAACTGGTTGAATCTACGCGATAAAATTATCGAACGGCGGTGGTATATTCGTATAACAGACGCCAGTAATTCAAATGCCGCTTGATTTGACCCGCGGGCCAGGGAATACTCCAGCTGATTGATCCCGCCGGCTCGCTCGTTTTGCCGTTGGCGGAGGTCGAAGACCTGCCGAGAAGGGTCGGCGCTTGACCTCATTACTCGTCGATTCGCGTGCGCGCCGACCGGTCGACGGCATCGCACTGTTGCTGGGCCATCCGGTGTTCGGTGGTCTCCCGCCGGCGCAAATCAAGCAGCTCTGCTCGTTGGCCCGCGCACGCCGCGTCGTGAGCGGCTCCACGCTGTTCGTTAAGGGCGATCCTGGCACCGCTCTGTTCGCCGTGGTGAGCGGAATCATGAAGATCACGGTGCCGTCCGTCGACGGACGTGAGGCGACCTTCAATCTGCTCCATGCAGGCGACATTTTTGGCGAGATCGCGCTGCTCGATGGTCAGCCCCGCACTGCCGACGCGATCGCGGCCACTGACTGCGAGCTGATGGTGATCGAGCGCCGCGACTTCCTTGACCTCGTGCGTAATGAGCCGAAGGTCGCCATGAAGCTTATCGAGCTCCTGTGCGCCCGGTTGCGGGTGGCGGGCGCCCGCATGGAGGAGGTCGTTTTTCTCAACTTGCGGGCCCGCCTCGCGCGCCTCCTGCTGCGACTTCTCGAGGAGAACGCGGCGGCGGCAGATAAAAATAAGTTGGCCATCACACAGCAAGAAATCAGCGGGATGCTCGGGACGACACGCGAGAGCGTCAACAAGCACCTTCAAATTTGGGCGAGGCGTGGGGTGATCGCGCTCAAGCGCGGCACCATCTTGGTGCTGGCGCCAAAGGGGCTCGCGGCCCTCGTGACTGGCGATGATGATGGCAATGGCACCGATTTTTGGAGGCCCGGAACGAAACGCAAATAGCGGTGCCGGCTAAAAGGTCCGAATTTCTCCCACGCCTATTGTTTGGACGACTCTACAGACGACTCCATCGGGCAGGTTGAGCGCAGTGGCAGGTCCCGGCTAATCGGGATTTGCCGAGGCCAGATTATGCTTTGCGATCCGGGCAGGAAGCCATGAAGCAAGCTTGCGCCTCCCTGCCCGCGAGCTTCACCTTTATGCGCGCGTGTGGTTCTCGTGATCGTGTGGATCGGCGTTTCTACGTCACGCAACCTCGCGCAAAATGTGGGAGCATTCAGCGCCTTCCCAAGCGCTCGGCGCCTAAATGTGTTCGTGAACGGAGTAGGGGCCGTCTCAGTCAAGATCTCGACAAGCACCACGCGGTCGGCCAAGGTCAAGCTTCCTGTGATCGGGCATTCTGCCTCGGGTCGGACGGGACGGTGATGTTGAAGCCGCATTTGTCCTTGCTCCTCAGCATAAGGCGCCGACAGCCGACATTGCTGCGCTGTGTCACTGGATCGGGGACGAAGTCGATTCCGGACGAGATATAGGCCGCGCCGTCGTATTCATGCCGGATGTGGAAGGGAGCTTCTTGAGATCGACATTGTCGCCGCTGACGACGACCTCGTGCACCGGCGCGTCCTTCGATGAAACAACGAAGGTGTTTTGTGGATTGGCGAGTTGCCGCAGATATTCATCACGCATCTGGGCTTCGCTGACGCCGAAGGCCGCGGCGAGCCAGTGCGGCGTCCCACTGACAGCGGCAGCACTTCGTGCTGCTCAGGCCCAATTTTGCGGAATAGTAGCGCCTTTGAAGTCGCGTCGACGAACCCGCTCATCTCTGCCAGCGCGACCGGTTCATCGTGAATCTCGACCGCATCCATGTCGATGAAGCGCTTCACAAAGCGGCGCAGCCGAAACTTATCGAAGTCCCCCGCGATACGGCAGCTCCCAACAACCTGATCCATCGTTGTTATCGTGTCGGCTCATCCGCTCGCCTGCGCTTCAAGAGAGGATGGAGGCAACCAGCGCGATCGCCGCGAAGAATAATTCATCGCATGACGGCATTCTCTCATCAATGCCTGGGCGAACCACTCGGGTTTATCCGCAAAGCCACGAACGAAAATTTCAATGAGATGCACGGGAGCAACGCGTCCGCGAGGGTGGCGACATGCCCGGATGACGGCACGACCCAACTTCGGTCGATGTCTCAAAGGCTACGCTTAACCGCTGAACGCAAGAGGTCCCAAAGCGACTTTAAGTCCGGTTTGAGCTTGACAATGTCGTCGCCAATGGTGCTCGTTCTCGCGATCATTTCGCCTTTGTCGGCAGCCGACAGCACATCCAACTTCCCGCCCTTTTCCACCCATATTTTGCGCTGTCGCACCAAGAAATCGGTTACCCACGGATTCACTTCTGTGCTGACTTCCTGGGCCGTGGCCAGCACCATAGTCTGAAGGTCAGTCGGCAATGTTTCGAACCATCGCTTGCTAAGAGCTATGAGGGCGAAGACGTAAGCTTGGGCTGTCTCATTATACCGCGCCACCTCATGGTAACCGAGTGCGCTAAAGACCCCCAGTCCGCCGAGTGCACCATCTATGGTTCCCTGCTGCAGTGCCGGCAAGACGTCGGCAAGCGACATTGGCACGCCAGTGCCGCCGAGCCGAATGATCTGCTCGGTCTGAAACGGCGAAGCGAATACTCTAATCTTCTTACCCTTAAGGTCCGCGAGCGTGCGGAAGGGGGCGCGCATAGCAAACCCCTGCGGCGCGCCGAGGATGAGGCCAGC
>JASHRR010000448.1 GCA_030037185.1 Xanthobacteraceae bacterium
TCGTGCGCGTTTTGCCGGTTCACGGTGCCGCACGAACTCCGTTTCTCGGCGCGCGGGTGCTTCTCACGCTTACAGCCGTCGAGCCCAAGCATGGGCCAAAAGCGACTTTGCTCACAAGAGCCTTCGGGCTGACCCCGGCGGAAGCACGATTAGCCTCAATCATCGCGGAAGGCCTCAATCCAGAGCGCGCGGCAGAACAGCTAGGTATTTCTCGCGTCACGGCGCGTAATCAGCTCAAGGCGATCTTTGAAAAGACGGATATGCATCGACAAAGCGAGTTGGTTGCTCGGTTTTTGGGTATTTAGGTCAGGTTGAGGAGGAAACCGTCATACGGGACACTGTCTCGACACCAGTCCTGCTTTGTATCGCGATCGCGCTTCAGGGCGACTAGGCGCAAGCTGAACACAAACAACAAGTCTCTTTCAAGGTGCCCCCGCAAGCACCACGGTGCGCAACATGATCTCGAAGTTGCAATGGGCCAGATCACGTAGGGCGTGTTTTCGAAATTGTCGCACCTTGTCGGCGAACGCGCCGTTATCAATTGGATTAAAGTTAATTGACTCTTGGGAACGCGGGACCGGGCGGATAGAAAGCAATGGCCCTCTCACGGGATATGGCGTTATGTGATGGAAGACGGGGATAAGTTCCTCGCGCAGCTTAGCGTGTCGTGAGCCACATGCAGCCGGGGTCGGCTCGAGCCACGCGATTCAGGGCTTGCAACAGTCCAGCGCGGCCGCATCACGTGGCGCTTCCGGGCGAAAAAACTGCAGAGCCTGAAGAACTGCAAGGTGATATTTCGCGCTGTCGATGCCCTATGCTTGCGGCTCACATGTACTCCCTGCGCCGCGCTGGCAGCGACTTCGCGGTGTTCTGCTGTGCTAAGCCGGAAGACCCGCAGGCGTTTGCCGAGCGGTTCGGTGGCGAGAGGTTGCCTTCGCTCCAGCGATGAGGTCCGGCAGTCGTGCTATTTGCCGATCGAGAATTCGATGTCGGTCTGGTTCTCGTCGAAGCCAGTCTTGAAAGTTATATGGGATGCACCTGGCAAAGGCCCAGAATTGCCGCGAACCGGCGATGTGCCCAACGTATGTAGCGGTAACCCCTTCAGCCGCTGTCGTTTCGACAACCTCTGCCAGCCGCGCAAAAAAAACCGATCATCATTCTCATTCTCGATCACCTAAACAGTCTATTGGACCGTCACAGGACCGTTGGCGCCGATGTAGTCGGCGGCGCCACGGTCCCGCTGTGCCTACGTATTAATATGTATCCGCCTCGGCGGCGGCATATGGGACGGCGAGACAGCCGCCCGGACCCGGCTCCCATCCCGGGTCCGGGCAGTCACATTGATAATTTCATGAATGTGATCCGTCTCACACCGAGGTGTGCCTAGTTCCGGTAAGGGTGATTAGTAGCTCTCCATTATGAGAGCACCGCCCCAGCCTCCCGTCCCCGATTGCCGCGGGAGGCGGGGCTCCCGCCTGCCTCACGGAAGATTCAAATGGTGCCACCGATTGAGTTGTTCATGGGCAGGCTCGCTGGCGGCCGGCTCGCCTATGTCGTCGCGATCATGGTCAGCCGATAGCGGAGTCGTTACCTAACCAAAGGGGCCAGTCGCCGGCCCTTCATTTCAGAGAGGTGGGATTACAGATGGAAGCGATTATGACGGGCGCTGTGCGGTGGTGGAGATCACGGCGGGGCGGTAGATGCGGACAGCAGGAGTTATTTGCTCTCCAGTTGCAAACTCATGCCGAGGGACGCGGATGCCTTAACGGTCCGCATAAGCGTGGCCCCGACCCCCAGCCCCACTTTGCCCTGTAGAGCCGAGGCCACTCCCCTCCCCAACTGCTCGACTACACCCCTGCGCCGTGAGCGGAAAGTGATCCTCAGCGGAATATGTTAGAGTGTTGCATAACCGACACAGGGGAAGCAGAGTCACTCGAAGCCCCAAAATTGTCTTGATAGTGGCATGAAAATGATGTTAAAGAGACATTACTCTGCCGCAAGAAAAACGGCTCCGACCTTACCCCCCGACTCCCCAAGGTCGGGACCGTTTATTGCCCATCCCGCTCCATACGTCGGGTTTTTCTTGAACTTATCGATTTTGTGGGGGTGTGGGAGGTTCTGGCCCTGCTTCGGCGGGGCCTTTTCTTTGTGGGCACATCCACATCCCTGCTAGCATTCGATAGGCGATATTCCGAAACGGAATCGGGGGCCTAGGAGGCCGGAGGGTGCGATGGATTTAGTATTCTCGTTCATCTTAATCGGAATTATTGCGGCGATCTGGCTCGCGGTGGCGGCGTTGTCAGCGGGGCGTGAGATTTTCGCATGCGGACGGCTGCGAGGGATCGGAGAAGCGACCTACGAGCTAACAGGGGGTGTCAGCGCGCATTATGAACATAACGGCAAGCCAATTCCCAAGCGCGTTGCCAAGTGCGTTCACGACGTCAAAGGGCGGGTTTCGAAAGCGAGTGGTACCAAAGAGAAATGCCACGCCTACCGTATCGGCTTGCGGGACTTAGGACACGCGATGGGCGAGGCTGCTTGGCAGGACGGGTTTGAGGTGGGGCAGCGGATTATGGACCCTAACGACGGTGACATACGTATAGGCTTATCGTTCAAGGAATTGAGCAACATTCACCGGCTCGCCCATTTTGGCTTCGTAAATATGATGTGGGACAAGGAATTCACCTTCAGGGACAAGAAGGACGCGGAGGAATCGGCACGCGCGATCGAGCGGCTTGAGCGCCGCCTTGCGAAACAGCAGCGCGATCCAAACCGCCCGCGTGCGCTTTCGTTCAACCGGCAGACCATGATCTGGGATCGGTGGCCCCCAGAGAAGCGAATGCCGGCGCGCCAGAACTGATTTATTCGACCCTTTACGCCGTATCCAGCGTCTCTGAGGCCCGGCCGGAAATTAGCTACGATCTCCTTGGTGGCTTCAAGCGAAGAAGTATCGAGAAACCCGATCACCAGAGTGCCGGCCTGTCGCCCCGGCACTGCACACGGCCACACCGTTATGCTTCCTAGCCCCGCAATGAACTCGCGTCATCTCATCTGCAATCCTCAAGCTGCAAAATTAGCGCCGTAACAAATCATTAACAATCATTTAGCGCGCGGGGCCCATTCACGGCCTGGGCCGTTGCTGGCGGCTCGAAACCTAAAGCGTAGGGATGGGCCCATAGCCCGGAAAAATCCGGGATCGATGTTGTGCCTTGGCCAGGCTCCTGCGTGAATGCAACCGAGAATAGGGTTGCGGCTGCGGTCGTGGCGATATGACTGTTCGCATAATGAATTTTTCTCCACGGGATCTAACTGCGCAGAGGTATCCGCAGGTAAAACTCGATTGAATTTCAATGATTGCCAGCCGCGGGGGCCGACCTGCCGGCCGGCGATTGAGTCGTGAGATGTGTGCGGCTGTCATGATCCATTTGGATCATGCCGCACAACAAAAGGCCCCGGCTGTCGCGCATCCTCCACCGGTGCCGCTGCGAGGTGGTCCTCGCGCATGCTATCAGCACCTCAATGGCGGCCTCAGCGCGTTCAGCACAAGCCAGTGCTGGCACCTGCTGCCAATTGCATGCACTGACGACGATCCAACTTCTGATGTTCCCCGGGTTGGGTACTTCGCGCCAAACAACACGCGACGACGCCGCTTCGGCGAATTGGCGTGCGGCGGGGACGGAGCGCTTTCCGTCAGTGCCTCGCTGGAGGCAGGCCCGAAACGGCTGCGGCAGTCGGATTGTTGAGGCACGTTGGATGACCGAAACCGCTGGTGCTGATCCCGGTACCGCCGTTCGGGTTCGGCTTGATGTCGAAGATGATGTTGTCCGGATGAGTGAGATCGCCTGTCACTGTGAGGGCGGCGGTGCTGCCGACCACGCCGAAATGGTCGAGCGCGAGAGCGTTGCGTGTTCGCCAGGCGACCATGTGATCGGTGCACGACGTGTCGCCGCTGACCCCGAGGCCGCCCACTTTTACGCCTCCTTGATAGAGCGCGAGCCCTCCGCCGAATACGTTGATTCCGCCGACGCGCTGGCCGACTAGCGGATCCGACGTTGTACCAAACGTCGAGGCGTTGGCCGGGGAGTTGCCCTGGCCGCCCGCCGCATCGCCGTATGCGACAAAGGTGTCGACAGGATTGCTATGCTGGAGCCCATAGAGGCTGCCGCCCGGCTGCACCGCCGAATACAGGTTGGCGCTCGAGAGCGCCAGTCCGCTCGCCTGGAACAGGCTGCCTGAAGGAGTGCTGCCGTTGCCGAGGCTGAACGCGTTACCAGTGTTCGCCTTCTGCGCGGAAATCGCTCGGCTGCCGAGCCACGGCGACGTGTAGCTCGCGCCGGTAAACGCCACTGCGCACACGATGCCGCTCGTGTCGACGATCGTGCCCCACATGTTGAAGCCGAGGCCGCCGTTCGCACCCGACGCGGCCGTGATGGAACTGGACAACGCGCTCTTGAGAGCCGCATTACCGGGCAGTGTTTTGCAATCGGCCAGCGCCCGGCCAGCCAGCATGGCCATGATCGTTCCGATCGAAACCGAGAACACCGTCCGTTGCAAGGTCATTGTCAATCCTCCCTTCAAAGCAAACATACCGCGTTCACGTCAGGACCCGAAAAGCCCTCGGCGTTACAATGCGAAAGTGTCGGTGAACTGAGTCGCAAAAATTAATGCTAATTCCTGTTGTCGGACGATCATTGCGCTTAGAGAGGAATCTCCTCGGTCATTGAATTTCCCGCCTCTTGACGCTTCAACCGAATACGTGAACCTTAACCCGAAAACGCCTCGGGTTCAGCGGCCTAAGGCAACTCCCCGCAGGTCGGCTCACCCCTGAATGCCTGTCGGCCGCGGCTTTGCCACTGGTTTTCGAAATACACGATGCTCCGGGACGCTGTTCTCACCACTGAAAACTAACTACTTTCCGGCGCCGCCGGAAAGTAGTTAGCGGCGCTCACAGATCAATTGATGATAGCTAGCCAATATTGTATGTTAAAGTTTTGATAAGGTCAAATGCGATCGTACCAATACCCGTTTGCTGTGTATCAGTCTGACATTTCCCCGGAACGTTGCTGTCGCCGTGGAGCACGCAATCGCGCCGGTCGTCGACACCGGGCTAAGCGGCGTTATTTTCCGGTTTAGAGGGTTTCTGCTGCCAGGCACCCCGAGCCCCGCCTAAACACCGCTACGTGTTAGGTAGGACCTAGATCGGTCTCTCGAGCCGCTCAGGCGGCCAGGGCAAGCAGAGCATAGTTGCCGTTGGCAAGTATTGCTGGCCGATGACGGCGGAACCATTCCGAGCAAAAAACTGCGCTGGTCGATTAAGATGCAGCTCTGCTCACGCTGAAAGCGAGACGAAGGCGGCCTCCGCGGCCAATCGCGATGCGAGGGAGCTGGGTGATGTGGAGGCGGAGGTCGCGGCTAGGAAGGAGCGCGGGGAGCGCCGGCGCGAGCACTGGCCGACTTCAAGAGCGAACGGACACCCTTGAGCGGCAAGGTGAGGCAGATCGAGACCGAGGCGGCACCGCTCCGCTACATGGCCGAATTACTCGGGTGTGGCACGGATTCGGAGCGAGCAATCCGGCGGCCGATTGCCCTCATGGTGGTGTGCTGCGATCCTCTCGCGATTGTATTGCCGGGCTGCGGCTTCGGCACGGAGGCGACTCCGGAAGCCAAGAAATTTGCGCCGCGTGCTGCTGGCGAGCGCAAGCTTTTCCCCCGTCGAAGGCAGACCGGCCGTCCTCGGCGGCGCTCGTGACGCAAATCTGATAGAGTTGAGATTCGAACCACCGAGACCACCATTTTTCAAACAACAGGGAGCGAATCCGATGCGAATGAAAACGTTGCTTGCGGCCGCCACCTGCTTCGCGGTGCCGCTCGCCGGCCTTGCCCCGGCCGCGGCCCAAACCAGGACGACGCTCGACATCTACGTTGTCGACGTAGAGGGCGGCAACGCTACGCTGTTCGTTTCACCTTCCGGCGAATCCGTCCTGATCGACACCGGAAACTTCGGGCCCGAGGCGGCGATGCGCGACGCCGAGCGCATCGCCGCGGCCGCCAAGGATGCCCGCCTCACACAGATCGACCATTTGATCACCACGCACTGGCACGGTGATCATTTCGGTGGCATGCCGGAAGTCGCCAAACGCATTCCGATCCGCGAGTACATTGACCACGGCCCCAACATTCAGCCGGCCGCGGCTTTCGACGAATTTTTCGCCAAGACCTACCCGGCCCTCTACGGCGCCGCGAAGCATACGGTGGCAAAACCCGGCGATACGGTTGCGGTCGCGGGGCTAGACTGGCGCATCGTCAGCGCGGCCGGAGCTGTGCAGAAGACACCACTGGCGGGCGGTGGCCAGGCCAACGCGTCTTGCGCGACCTTCAAACCGCAAGACCCCGATCCGACCGAGAACGCACAATCGGTCGGCAGCATCGTGACGTTCGGCAAGTTCCGCGTCGCGCATCTCGGCGACCTCACCTGGAACAAGGAATTCGAACTGATGTGCCCGAACAATCCGATCGGAACGATCGACCTG
>JASHRR010000449.1 GCA_030037185.1 Xanthobacteraceae bacterium
TGGCGCAGCAATCCGACCCCAAGTCCGGTTTTGCCGGTTCCGGGCGGCCCTATTAACAAAACATTGTCGGCGCGGCGCAGGAATTCCAGCTCGGCAAGGCTTTTGATCTGTCCTTTGTTGACGCCCGGCTGACGTTCGAATGGAAAGGTGTCAAGCGTCCACGGCCATGGCAACTTTGCCTGATCCAGGCGATAGGCGAGGCTGCGTTGGCGCCGTGACGCTGCCTCCTCGCAAAGCAATCGATAGAGCAACTCGGACGCGGGCGTGGCCTCGCGCTCGGCGCGTTCGATCTCGGCATCGAGCGCGGCGGCCATGCCGTGGAAGCGCAACTGGGCGAGCAAGTCTTGCAGCTTGTCACGCATCGTCGTCAGCCTCGGCGTCAAGGGTAAAGAAGTCGCCGATCACTCGTTTGAGAATGAGCTTCTCGAGGCGTCCAAGATCGAACAGGCCGAACTGCAAAGCTTGTTCGATGGCGGCGAGGAACGGACCGGAGGGATAGGTGCGTTTCAACTCGAGCAGGCGACGCAGAGCGCGGACACCGCGGCCGCGACCCCGCTGCTTGAGAGCGGCGGCGTAGCAATCGAGGCTGGGATGATGGCCAGCCAGAAGCTTCTCTTCCAGCACGGGGGCGCGGCTCACCCGGACCGGGGTGGGATGGTGCTCGGGCACGGTGTGGCGCGCATCACGCTGTTCGGTGAGCCGTGGATGGCATGCGATCTCCGTGCCACGCCGGCAGATCCGGATGTCAGCCGGATACTTGTAGACGGTGACCGATCGCCCGACGAAGCGTTCAGGGACTGAATAGCGATTGGTGTCAACGCAGACGTAACCGTAAAGATCGACAACGCGCTCGAACACCTCGTAGACAGGCGGAAGAACACGGGGCAAGGGCTGCAGAGAAGGCTTCTCGATCAGATAGGCCGCTTCAGGGGACATGCCGAGCACGCGTTTGGGTTTTTGGTTGGCGATATCCCGGCACCACGCCAGCGCCTGGCGGTTCAGATCCGCGAAGCTGCTGAAGCTGCGGGCCGGCAGGAAGTTGGTTTCGACGTAAAAAAACGGGCGCTCAATTCGCCCCTTTCGGTCGGCATGACCGACCGCGTGAGCCTGGAACCGGAAGCCCAGCGTGCGCGCAAAGGCGACCATCTCGGGGGCGATGACGGCGTCCGCGCCGGTGCCGTCAACGACCATGACACTGGTATTGTCGATCACGCAGACCGGACACGTACCGTCCATGAACCGTGCCGCTTCGAGAAGGAAGTGTTTGGCCTCGAAGCGCGTAAATTTGCAATAGTACTGGACGAACAGCCGACGCGAATAAGCCAGCACCAGTCCGGCACAGTGCGCGGTGACCGGCTTGCCGGCGATCATCACGCGGTGTGGCGATGTGTCATGCTGAACCTCAGCGCCTGGGGCGAGCTGATATTCGCCAGAACGCCGTGGCGGGCTGCGCCATCCCACGTCTCTGATCCAGCGCGTCAACGTGCTGTAGGATATATGAAGATCATTCTCCTCGGCGAGCAGTTGCTGGACGCGCACGACATTGCCGCCTGCACGGATGAACGCGTCCTC
The DNA here is from genome assembly GCA_030037185.1 of Xanthobacteraceae bacterium. The sequence continues at coordinate 1,573 of JASHRR010000449.1, forward strand.
GAGTCTGGACAGCGTCTGCGCGTCGCAAGGCGATGACGCAGCGGTCTCACGATCATGTGCGCGCAGGATGCGGCGCACCGTATTACGCGAGAGCTTGAGCAGGCGGCTGATCTCGCGCAGGCTATGACCTTGCGCCTTGAGAACACGCACGCTGCCGCGGATCTCCATCAGGGTCGGGGTCGGCATATCGTTTGATGTCCTGACCAAGGGCTTCAAAATTCCTCTGAACGAGGGATACGGCAGCGATCAGGCCTTCAGACAACGGACGCAGATCAGGCAATCGCTTGCGCACGCTGTGGATCAGCACATTGATGCGTCGTAACGCTGTCTCGCAGCTGCCTTCCGGGCCGTCACGCAAGCCTTCGCTCAGGCCCTTCTCGATGCTTTCCTCCAGGGCGGCAAGGAACAGATGCGGATGGTCCACCAGACGTTCGCGGGTGAGGCGGCCAGCCTTCTGGTAATGGTCAAACCATTGGCGTAGCTCGCGCGTGGCCAGCGGCGCGTCGGACAGGGCTTTCACCAATCGCTCAGCGTGCGCGCTGTTGGCGCGCGCCAACGGGGCCACCACCCGGCTCGCCGCCCAGCTCGACAGCCGGCCCTCGATCACCGCAACAACAATCGCGTCAGGAAGCTCGGCAAGTAATTGCTGTCGCCGGCTGACCCAGCTGACGTCGTGCCCGCTGCGGCGGGCGACCTCGCGCTGCGAAAGCCCTAACCCCTGCACCAGTTCACGAACCAGCAGAGCTTCTTCGATCGCCGCCAATGGACGGCTTTGACTCCGCGCAAGGACGCCGAGCACCGCCTCGGCCAGATCGCACGCCCACCATTCGACCCGCGCGGTGTCGCGGCCGAGCCGGCGCAGCGCCGCGATCCGCCGATAGCCGTCAATCAGAACAAGGCGTTCCTCGCCCTGCAGAACTTCGACCGGCGGATCGGCCACTGCAACGCAAGGCACAATCTGGCCACCCCGCTCGATCGAGCGCGCAATCCGCTCGACCGCTCGCGGTTCCGCCACACGCGCACCGGCAAAGCGCAGATCCAGGCGGTGCAGATCGAGATCGAGGCATTGAGCGTTCATGAACGCCAGAGCTAGCAGCTCAGTCCGCCCGCTCCTATCACGTCGTCTCTTTGCAAACCTCTGCCGCTTCCTCGTATGGTCTTGATATCAAAATCATTTCCACGATCCACGCGTCCATCTTTGCAAACTCTGCGGCACTCGCCGGCACCAGCCGATAAGTCCCGGACGGTACGCGCGAAACCGCCCTTGACGCGTCCATCTTTGCAAACTGCGCCACCCGCCGCCGCCGACGCTTGCGTTGCCGCTGGCGCGCCGCAAGGCGATTGCTCTCGCAGTACTGGGGATGCGTGCGCCGATACTCGCGCCAATAGTCGCGATGGCCTTGAACCCACGCGCGCTGCGCACGCGCCTGGTTCTCGCGGTAGTCGGCATCGCTCTGCCGCTTGGCCCGTTGCCAACGTCGCCGGCGCGCGCGCTGACAGGCCGATGCACTGCAGTACTTCTGATCCGGGACTTGCGGACGCGGTCGGAACGCCCCGCCGCAGCCCGCACACCGCTGCCTCTCCATGGCCGCTCTCTCCGCCCAGGGAAGCCTGAGCGAAGCAGCGTCCAACGCATGCCTACAAACGGATGAGGAATCCCGCCCACACCTCAGCGCTCACCGTCCTTACGGCGCGGCAGCCCGGGGGGCGCAGGACAAATCAACTCAGACCGCGGTCCGGTGGGTCCATCCTCGTGAGCACTCCCCCGGTCAATTCCGATTAGCGCCAAGGTGATGCCCCTCTTACCGTTTTGGTGGAGGGTGATGAACCTTCCCCACGGAAGCGTGGGCAATCGGATGACACTGCGATTGCGGATCGTGTTCGGGCCCAGCAGGAAGCGGTTGAGATTCAGCGCAAGAGGTTGCGTCAGGAGCGTTCTATCGCCGATTCCAACTATCGCTGGCATGTAGCGGAGGAGGAGAAGGCGCAGCATGATCTCCGTGCGGCGATTGATTCAGGGGATACGGAACGTCAGGTTGAAGCACAGACCCGCATTGGTCGGCTTAGTCATGGGAAAGAGGAAGCCCGGAAGAATCTGAACGCATGGCAGGCCCAGGCCGAACCTGAGCAATACACCGAACGTACTATGCGTTGGTTTGCTGAACATCCGGAGTTTCAATCTGGGGCATTACGACAAAAGGCTGTCGGAGCCCACCACATATGCGTCGGGGAAGGACTAACTCCGGACAGCGATGCCTATTTCACCAGGGCAAACGAGATTTTGGGCCTCTCCCGTGGTTCGCAAAGTCGGTCGAATGGCGGAAGTATGCGGTCGAGTGATAGGGGCGGTGGCGATACCGTGAGATTGTCCAAGGGCGAGGTGGAGCGGGCCAATGATGGCAGCGTCGTTTGGAACGTGGGCAACACCGATGCCAAAGGCGAAGTCATCCGTCACGGCGATCCGAGAGTTGGAAAACCTGTCGGAAATTACGAGTACGCCCGCCGGAAGAAGGAACAGATTTCCCAAGGTCTTCACAACAAGCTCGGTTAGGAGGTTACAGTGGCTCATATCTATTCCACGGGACGCTCAACCCACAGCGGTCGTGCGGCTAAATTGGCGGACGACATCAACAACCAGCGGTCACGCAGTGGGGTTGGTTCGTTGGGGGCTCATCAAGAGACTGACGTCAATGCTCGCACTCCGCCGACAGGAAGCTACGGTGTCCGGCCGGGTTCAGGAGGTAGGGTCGAGGGGCTGGGGGAGGATTGATGACAGGCCATCTATATAATCACGCACGTCATACGGGGCGCGATCGAGCTGCTGCGATTGCTGCGCGTTGTTCGCCCGAACATCGTGCGAGCGGCGGTGGCAGTGGTGGTGCTGGAGGTGCGGTTAACCAGCCATTGAGTACGTGGGCTTCCTCGTGGAAGGCGAATCCCAATGCTGGGGTAGCTATTCCGCAGCGGACTTCTGTTCGTGCGATGCCTGCTTATACGGCACCCCAGACTAGGTCGGTTCCTTCGAGTGGGCAGCCGCTTGGGGCTTCGTTGCCGCCGCAGTCTGTGCGTGGTTTGGCGCCGTCTCCTGCGCCTACTCCTGTGCAGTCGCCTCCCCCGTCGATGCAGCCAACACAGCAGCGTCGTGGCGGGCGTATCAGCGGAAGGGGGCGGTGACCATGGGCTACACGCATTCCAGATCAGCCTCGAATGAGGAGTTGTACGCCTCTCAGGCTAAGGCGACCCGCTCTCAGCTTGAGAAGCTGGACCATGAAATCAAGGTTTTGCGTGATGCTGCTGCCGCCGATCCTTACC
>JASHRR010000450.1 GCA_030037185.1 Xanthobacteraceae bacterium
CAATGCGCCGGGCGGGAACGACTGTGAGGCCGGATCGCGGTACGGATCACCTCGTCACCGACGGCCCCTTCTCCTTTACGCGCAATCCGCTCTACGTCGCCGGCACCATGCTTGTAGCGGGGATTGGACTGGTCTCGGCCATTGCGTGGTTTTTGCTCCTCGCGCTCCTCGCCGCATTCGCAGTGCAAAAACTCGCCATCGAGCGGGAGGAAAGACATCTGCAAGCGCGATTCGGGGAGACCTATCTGGATTATGCCAGTCGCGTGCGGCGATGGATTTAGTTGGCCCATGTCGAGGGAGTGCTCGAAGCGCTTGCTCGCATCGCCGAGTTATCGAGTGAAGGGGTCGGCTCCATGTTCTCTCACTTCCGATGTCGCGGCGCGCACCCCACACAACGACTGGCCCCGCACCAGGAACGCCAACTTGGCTTTCTCCAACATCGCTTGCCTACGAGATACAGAACTGCCATCGGGCAGCAGCGACGACGTCTTATTTCTCGTTGTGAATCAATGCCTAGTGCTATAGTGGTGAGAGTGAGTCGCACCGCACCTGGTTGAACGGCGCTGACCGGAATACCACGGGGGGCCCCATGCTGATCCGGCTCTCGATCCGCGACATCGTCCTGATCGATCGCCTCGACATTGATTTTGCTGCCGGCCTATCCGTGATGACCGGCGAGACCGGCGCCGGAAAATCGATCCTGCTCGATTCATTTGCGCTGGCGCTCGGTGCGCGCGGCGATTCCGGTCTCGTGCGGCACGGGGCCGAGCAGGGTCAGGTGACGGCGGCATTCGACCTGGCATCGGATCACCCGGTGCGGGCCATCCTCAAGGCAAATGACATTGCATCCGAGGACGATTTGATCCTGCGGCGCGTGCAGTTCGCCGACGGTCGGACCCGCGCGTTCCTCAACGATCAGCCGGTTGCGGTGCAGGTGCTGCGCAGCGTCGGCAGCGCGCTGGTAGAAATCCATGGCCAGCATGACGACCGCGCCCTGGTGGATGCTGCGACGCACCGGCGATTGATCGACGCCTACGGGAGCCTTCAAACCGAAGCCGCCGAGGTCGCCCGGCTGTGGACACTCTGCCGCCAGGCCGAGCAGCTCCTGGGGCAGCACCGCGCCGAGGTCGAGCGTGCCCAGCGTGAGGCCGATTGGCTGCGCCACGCGGCCAAAGAGCTGGCGGAGCTTGCGCCCGAGCTTGGCGAGGAAACCACGCTGGCGGAACGGCGAACCGGCATCATGCAGGCTGAAAAGATCGCCACGGATCTGCGCGAGGCTCAGACCGCGGTGTCCGGCAGCGGCTCACCGGCGCTGGCGGCTGCCGTGCGCCGGCTGGAGCGGCGCCAGGCCCAGGCGCCCAGCCTTGTCGAGCCGGCCATCAAGGCGCTTGATGCGGCCCTGACGGCGCTCGAGGAGGCAAGCCATCATATCGATCGGGCGCTCGCTGCGGCCGCGTTTGACCCTCATGTCCTGGAACGCATCGAGGAGCGCCTGTTTGCGCTACGCGCCGCCGGACGGAAATACAATGCCCCGGTCGATCAGCTTGGGGCCTTGAGCGAGCGCTATGGCGCCGATCTTGCTTTGCTCGATGCCGGCGCGGCGCGGCTTGCCGCGCTCGAAAAAGAGGCCGCCGCCGCCGGCGGGCGCTACGCCAAGGCGGCGGCGGCCCTTTCCTGCCATCGCCGCGAGGTTGCCGCGGCGCTGGACAAGGCCGTGAACGGTGAGCTCAAACCGCTCAAGCTCGATCAGGCGCAGTTCACAACCGCGATCAAAACGACCCCCGATGACCCCGGGCCGGACGGCATCGACCGGCTGGAGTTCTGGGTGCGCACCAATCCGGGCACCCCGGCGGGGCCGCTGATGAAGGTGGCCTCGGGCGGCGAGCTTGCCCGCTTCATGCTGGCGCTCAAGGTGGTGATTGCCGACCGCGGCTCCGCGCCGAGCCTGGTGTTCGACGAAATCGACACCGGGGTTGGCGGCGCGGTTGCCGACGCGATCGGGGCGCGCCTCGCCCGCCTTGCGGGTCGCGTGCAAGTGCTGGCCGTCACGCACGCGCCCCAGGTCGCAGCGCGCGCCGATCACCATTATCTCATCACCAAAGACGCCCTTGCGAAAGGCAAAGGGATCGTCACGAGGATTGCAGAGCTTGCGCCGGAGCTGCGACGAGAGGAAATTGCCCGCATGCTGGCCGGCGCCGAAGTCACGTTCGAGGCCCGCGCAGCCGCCGAACGGCTGATGCGGGCCGGGTGACGGTCGCTTCGACGGTCGCTTGCTCGATAAGGCGAAACAATTCAAATACCGTCGCGCTGGGCTCAGGCTTCTGCTAATGTTAAAGTAAAGTTTGTTTGGCCAAACAAAACCGGGAGGATTGGAATGTCAGTTCGCATCGTTGTCGCAGCCGCCGTTTCGGCATTCGCACTCGCCGCGGCGTTGCCGGCCTCTCATGCGGCCGATGCGCCGGACTTTGACTACTTCAAGGCCAAGGTGCAGCCGATCTTCCTTGCCAAGCGCCCCGGCCATGCGCGCTGCGTGATGTGCCATGCGGAGGCTAACAACGCGCTCCGATTGGAGAAGCTTCCCGCGGGCCAGGAGACGTGGAACGAAGAGCAGACCCGCAAGAATTACGAGACGGTCGTGAAGATCGTGCAGGCGGCGGACGACCCGCTGCAGAGCAAGATTCTCATCCATCCGCTCGCCCCGGAAGCAGGCGGCGATGCCTTCCATTCGGGTGGCCGGCAGTTTGCCGACAAGAGCGATCCCAGTTGGAAGACCATTGCGGCCTGGGCGACGGGCACGACGTTGTCCGGCAAGAAATGAACTAAACACGCGGGCACGGCTGCGGGATGCGCGCGTTTGGCTGGCGTCCCTCATCGACATTGCCGGCCGTACCGGCAGCCCCGTGACCGCGTCTCCCTGGAGCGACCGCAACGGTCGCTCCGGCACATCTACCCTAGCGCCCGCCCGATTCGCAGCCGCGCCCGGAGAACCGGCCACGGACGCATAATCGGCACCGGCTTGATCGCCAGTTCGCTGTTAATGCAGCGATGCCCGCTTGCCAGGCTCGTCGGTGGCGGCGTGCTCGTTGTCCGGGATCACCAGGGTGTTGATGCGCTTGGGCACCTCGCCGACCGAAATGGTCTTGACGAACTTCATGTTGGGAGCATCGATCACCGACACCGAGCGCAGGCCGGCGTTGGAGATGTAGAGATACTTGCCGTCAGGCGTGAACGTGGTCCAGTTCGCCACCGCCGAGATCGGCATCGGATTGCCGGCGACCTTGATGCTAGGCAACCCGACGCTGCCGATCTGCTTTAAAGTGTCGAGCGAATAGACATAAACCGCATTGTTCGGGATGCTGGTGACCCAAAGCGTCTTGTCGTCGGGCGCGACGCTGATGCCGTGGGACGGCTCGGCGGTGCGATAGCCGCCATGATCGAACTGCTGCGGCGGCTCCGGCAGCGGAACCTTGGTGACTTCCTTGCGTTCGGCGAAATCCACCACCGAGAATCCGTTGAGGTTGGACATCTGGATAAAGATGCGCTTCGTCGAGCCGTCCGGATTGGTCTCGATTGCCATCGGGCGGACGCCGAGATCCATCTGCAGATCCCAGGCGAGTTTCTCGGTCGCAAGATCGAAGACATAGAGCTTCTTGGACGGGATCGAACCGCCGATCACGTATTTGCCGTCCGGCGTGACGTAGACGTTGTGCAGGCGCCCGCCATTGGTCGAGATCGTCGTTTTTAGCGTCAGCGTCTTGGCATCGACGACGTCGAGCCCGCCCTTGCCGCGCGCGACCGCGACTACGATGCGCTCGCCATCCTTGGTCACCGCGATGTTGTTGGGGTGACCGCTGAGTTCCACCTTCTTGATGAGCGTTGCCGCCTTGCGGTCATAGACGTCGAGCGTACTTGTCTCCTCATTGCTGATATAAACCCGCGCGCCATCCGGCGAGAAGTTGACGCCGTGGGCCCCGACCACGTTCTTGATCTCCTGGACCACCTCGTTGGTGGCGGGGTCGATGACGTGAACGCTATCGCCGGCGCTGTTGGTGACGTAAATGCGAACGGCGCTCGCCGATGCCGGCAACGGTGCGAGCGCCACTGCCAGGACCGGTATCGCATATTTGAGGTGGGGTAATGCCTTCATGGAACGACGGCTCCTCGGATTTCGTGATTGCCGTGACAGGCTACGCGCAAGGGCCGGGACACACAAGGCCATCGTTCAAGATCGCGCGTTGGTGCAAGTGGGCGCCCCGGATTGGCACTGAAAGGTGTATGAAGCGTTGGAACTGTACACACCGGTGACGAATCCATGCCGTCCAAAGACTTCTCCCATATCGCTCTCGACGCGCTCGACGAAAGGCAGGCCAAGGCCGAGCTCAAGCGGCTCGCGGCCGAGATTGGCGTGCACGACAAGCGCTATTACCAGGATGACGCGCCCACCATTTCGGACGCCGAATATGATGCCTTGCGGCGGCGCAACGCCGCGATCGAGGCGCGGTATCCCGGTCTCACCCGCGCCGACTCGCCGAGCCGCCGGATTGGCGCCGCGCCGGCGGCAAAGTTCGCCGAGGTTCGTTACGTCGTGCCGATGTTGTCGCTCGACAACGCGTTCGCAACGCAGGATGTTGTCGATTTCATCGGCCGCATTCGCCGTTTTCTGCGGCTCCAGGACGGCGACGAGATCGCCTTTAGCGCGGAGCCGAAAATCGACGGCCTGGCGATTTCTCTGCGTTATCAGGCCGGCGAGCTCGCGATCGGCGCGACGCGCGGCAATGGCAACGTCGGCGAGGACGTAACTGCCAATGTCAAGACGCTAAGCGACATTCCGCACCGGCTCGAAGGCCGGGGCGTGCCGCAGCTGTGCGAGGTTCGTGGCGAAGTCTACATGACCAAGTCCGGCTTCCTCGCCCTCAACAAGCGTCAGTCCGAACTCGGCGGGCAGGTGTTCGTCAATCCGCGCAACTCTGCGGCCGGCTCGTTGCGGCAGAAGGACCCGATGATCACCGCATCGCGGCCGCTGGGTTTCTTCGCCTACGCGTGGGGAGAGATGAGCCAGATGCCGGCAGACACCCAAGCCGGCATGGCGAAGTGGTTCAGGTCCTGCGGCTTCAAGACAAATCCGCTGGCAAAAATGTGCCGCTCGGCCGAGGAGCTGTTGGAATTTCACCACGAGATCGAAGCAGTGCGCGCCACGCTCGACTACGACATCGACGGCGTCGTCTACAAGGTCGACCGCCTCGATTGGCAGCGGCGCCTCGGTTTCGTGTCGCGCAATCCGCGCTGGGCGATCGCGCACAAGTTCCCGGCCGAGAAAGCAATGACCGTCGTCAAGGACATCGAGATTCAGGTCGGCCGCACGGGAGCGCTGACGCCGGTTGCCAAACTCGAGCCGGTGACCGTGGGCGGGGTCGTGGTGCAGAACGCAACCTTGCACAATGCCGGCGAGATTGCGCGACTCGGCGTTCGCATCGGCGATACGGTGCGCATCCAGCGGGCCGGCGAGGTGATCCCGCAGGTGCTCGGTGTCGTGGAAGAACGCGCTCGTGGCGCCAGCCTCTACCATTTTCCGAGCAAGTGCCCATGCGTTCTGCACACCGAGGTGGTGCGCGATCAGACCGCAACCGGACAGGAAGGCGCGGTGGCCCGCTGCAGCGGCGGATTTGCCTGCCCGTTTCAGCCGGTGGAGCATCTCAAGCATTTCGTGTCGCGCCGCGCCTTCGACATCGATGGGTTGGGCGACAAGCAGATCGAGCTTTTCTATGAGCGCGGCTGGGTCAGAGAGCCCGCCGATATCTTCACGCTGGAGGCGCGCAACCAAGACATCCGTCTGCAGGAGGTGGAGGGATTTGGCGAAATCTCGGTGCGTAATCTGTTTGGTGCCATTGCGGCGCGACGCGAGGTTGCGTTGGAGCGGTTCATCTATGCGCTCGGTATCCGGCATGTGGGCGAGACGACGGCGACCGCGCTTTCGCGCGGCTATGGCACCTGGGCGGCCTTCCGTGAGGCGTGCCTCAAGCTCGCCAAGGGTGACGAGGAGGCGCAGGAGGAACTCGATGCGCTCGATCAGATCGGCGATACGGTGATCGAGAGCCTGCGCAGCTATTTCGCCGAGCCGCACAATCTCAGGCGCGATGAACGCCTCGCAGCGCAGGTGCGCATCCGCGATGCCGAGACGCCGTTAAGAGATTCCCCGGTCGCGGGCAAGACCGTGGTGTTCACGGGAGCGCTTGAGAAAATGACGCGTGACGAGGCGAAGGCAATGGCGGAACGCCTCGGCGCCAAGGTCGCCGGCTCGGTGTCGAAGAAGACCGATTACGTGGTCGCCGGCCCGGGCGCCGGTTCAAAACTCGACAGGGCGCGCGAAGCGGGGGTCACCTTGTTGACGGAGGACGAATGGTTTGCGTTGGTGGGGGAGCGCCGGTAAGCGAGGTGTAGGGCCGCAAGCTGAACGCTCCCCTACATCACGCCATGCCCCTTTGCCTTGAGGCGCCGCATCGGCGGCGAGATCACCCGATCGGAAATCGGAACATTCCAGATCTCGGCAGTTCCCTGGGCCGCGAACTCCCGCATCAGCGATTGGAATTGCGAGAGCTCCGCCACGGTCGTTCCCCGCAAGCCGAAACCGCGGGCGATGGTGGCGAAATCGGTTCGCCCGAAGATCGCGCCGCGGTCGTCGAGGCCGTCCTGGCGTAACTTGTGGAGTTCGGCGCCGTAGGCACCGTCGTTGAGTACGCATATCAAAATGCGCACGTCATGCCGCTTGAGAGTCTCAAGTTCCTGGATGTGCATGATCAGGCTGCCGTCGCCTTCGATCAGCACGACTTTGCCGTTGTTCTTGGCGGCGGCGACGCCGATCGCGATTGCGATCGAATTGCCGATCGCCCCAAACTCCCGCATGACGTGAAACTGCTCGGGCTTGCGGCCGCGCATGTGCGTCTGGAAATACGCCTGGTGACCCGAACCGCTCACCATCTCCCAGTCCTTCGGGATGACGCGATCGAGTTCCGCCACCACATGACGCGGATCGAACGTGCCCGGGCTGATCGCGAATTGGGCCGTGTCGGGCGTGGCCTGCGCGATCCGCTGCGCCAGCTTGAGCGATCGGAACCCGATCTTCGTGCCGTAGCGCGCGAGTTCACGCGCGACCGCTTCCGCTGCGGCTTTCGCATCCGCCCTCACGAACAGATCGGCGGCCGGCAGCCCGTCCTTCAGGCCGCGTGGCCGCTCGTCGATCTGCGCCACGAATGCCCTGGGGAAAAGGGCGCCGCCGTCGACCGTGTAATAAGCGAGACTCGCGCCGACGGCGATGACCAGATCCGATTGGCCAAACAGCTCGCGCGCGATCTCGGAGGAAAAGCCGCCCGCCACGCCGATCGAGAAGGGATCATGATCAAACATTCCACGCGCCGGCAGTGTGGTCGCGAGCAACGCTCCACTCGCCCGCGCTAACGCCTCGATCGCGGTCTGAGCGCCGGACCGCAACGCCCCGCGCCCCGCAATAATGATCGGCCGTTGTGCCGCAGCAAGTCGCTCGACCAGCCGGTGGAGTATCTCGGGATTTGGCGGCGTGCGGCCGGTCTCAGGAATCAAGGATGATGACGACACATATTCGGACGCTCCCGGCAACGGGAGTTTCTGCAAATCATAGGGAACGCCCAACACCGCGGGCCTCTTCTCGTGGCGCGCGACATAGAAAGCCTCGCGCACGGAATCATACATGCGGGTCGGGCTGTGGGCGCGCACATAGTGTGCGCCGGTCGCCGTCACCAGCGGGGCCTGGTCGAACGCCTGATTGTACCAGCGGGCGTTGATCGGGCTTTCACCGGCGAATACCACCAGCGGTATGCCGGCGCGCGATGCCGTGGTCAGCGCAGTGGCGATCTGGGTGACACCCGGGCCGCAGGTCACGGTGGCGACCCCGACCTTGCCGGTCGCGCTGTAATAACCGATCGCCATGCCGCATGCGCAATGCTCGTGCCGGGCATGAAAGACCCGCATGCCGTCGATCTTCGACATCGCGGTGGCCCAGTGCATGTTGCCGTCGCCCATCAGGCCGAACAGGGTATCGACGCCCTCGCGCGCAAAGGCCTGAGCCAGCATCTCGTAAATCGGCAGATTGCTCATCTCGGTTCCTGCTTGAGCGAAGGATTGCGCTAGGCGCAAAACCGCGACAATGAGCGCACCCGCGGCCGCCAGACCCTTGCGCGATCCGGCATCGATGTTAGTTGAGGCATAATGGCTGCGCCAGCAAGCTATAGCTCCACCGTACAGGCGATGAATGAAAATACGAGCGGCCAATCCGCCGCGTGTGCGCGCCGACATCCTCCTCGTCGAGCGTGGCTTCTTCGAAAGCCGCGCGAAAGCGCAGGCCGCAATCGCGGCCGGCCTGGTGACGGCCGACGCCAGGCCGGTGCGCAAGGCCTCGAAGGCGATCGCAGCCGGTGCCGCGCTGGTGGCCGAGCCGGCCTTTCCGTGGGTGTCGCGCGGCGGCGTCAAGCTTGATGGTGCGCTCGCCCGCTTCGGGGTCAGCATTCGCGATAGCGTCTGTCTCGACGTCGGCGCTTCAACCGGCGGATTTACCCAGGTGCTGCTGGCCCGCGGCGCGCGGCGCATCTATGCGGTCGACGTGGGGACCGGCCAGCTTCATCCGTGTCTGCGCAACGAGCCGAAGATCGTGTGGTTGGAGCGCACCGACATCCGCACCCTCGATCGGCAGCGGCTCGCCGAACTGCCTGGTTTCATCGTCATCGATGTAAGCTTCATTTCCCTCAAACACGTGCTGCCCGCCGCCCTCGCGGTTGCGGCCCGGCCAGCCCATATCGTTGCACTGGTGAAGCCGCAGTTCGAAGCGCCGCGCGCCCGTCTCAAGAAAGGAATCGTGCGCGAACCGACCGTCCGCGAAGCAGTCGTTGCTGACATCGCAGCCCATGCCGCGTCGCTCGGCTGCCGCGACATCGTGAGCTTTGCCTCGCCGATCGCCGGCGGCGACGGCAACCTTGAATTTTTCCTCGGGGCAAAGTTTGGTTGAGCGGCTTGCCATCAAGGGTCTCGGAGCGCGCGGCGACGGCGTCGCGTGGTCGGATGCAGGCTCGATTTATGTGCCCTATACGCTGCCCGGTGAAATCGTCGTGGTCGGTCCCTGGCCCGGCCATCCGGATCGGCGCAACCTGCTGCGGGTCGAAACGGCGAGCCCCGCACGCGTGGCGCCGATCTGCCCCCATTTCGGCGTGTGTGGCGGCTGCGCGCTCCAGCATTGGGATGCCGCGCCATATCGTACCTGGAAGCGCGAGCTGGTGGCGGCGCACCTCCGCCACGCCGGCATCGCCGCCGGCGTTGCCGATCTCGTCGATGCCCATGGTGAGGGCCGTCGTCGCGCCGTATTCCATGTGCGGCGGGCCACCCACGAGGTCCTGCAAGTCGGCTTTGCGGCGCTCCATGCCCATCGGATCATTCCGATCGATCGCTGCCCGATCCTTGCACCGGGCCTTGCCGGCGCCATCGATGCTGCCTGGGCGATCGCCGAAGGGCTCAAGCCCACCGCCAAGCCGCTCGACATCCAGGCGACCGCCACCGATGCTGGTATCGACGTGGACGTGCGCGGCTCCGGTCCGCTCGCTCCCCCGATTATCCTGGCGCTCGCCGGCGTCGCCGAGACCTATGGGCTCGCGCGGATCACGCGGCATGGCGAACTCGTAACGCAGCGCGCTGCGACGACGGTGCAGATCGGGCGGGCCACCGTGGTGCTTCCGCCGGGCGCATTCCTGCAGGCGACGGCGCTCGGCGAGGAAACCCTGGCGCGGCTTGTGCGCGAGCATGTCGGCAGCGCCAAGGCGGCCGCCGATCTGTTCGCCGGCGTCGGGCCTTTTGCGCTGCGGCTTGCCGAGCGCGCCCGCGTGCTTGCCGCCGACAGCGACGCCGGCGCCATCGACGCACTGCGCGGCGCTGCTGCCGCTGCCAGCGGGCTTAAGCCGATCATGGCGGTTGAGCGCGACCTGTTCCGGCGTCCGTTCGTCGCGCAGGAGCTTGCCGGCATCGACGCGGTGGTGTTCGATCCGCCGCGCCAGGGCGCCGAAGCGCAGGCGCGGGAACTCGCGAAAAGCCGCGTGCCAGTGGTCGTGGCGGTGTCGTGCAACCCCGCCACCTTTGCGCGTGACGCCAAGATACTCATCGAGGGCGGCTATCGGCTGGGCGAGGTGACGCCGCTAGATCAGTTCCGCTATTCCGCCCATGTGGAGATCGTCGCGCGATTGGCGAGGTGACTGGTGGGATTGCGGCGGCTGTTCGGGCCTGGGTTCGATCGCCAGAGGACAGCAATGCGAATGCCGGCAGGGAGGCGGCCTGTCGTGAAGACGATTGATGCCGAGTGCGGTCGCCTCAGGTCGTGACAGCGGCTCGCATGATGTCTCGCGCTGCACGATATCCGAACAGTTGGAAGGTCATGCCCGCCAGTCTCCGGTGATGGGACCTCTCGGCCAATCCTTAAGTCGGCCTATCGATCGGTCGGGGCGGCCACCGATCCAAAACAGCGTCCCACGACTCTGTCGATGAACCGTGGCGCAATGCAAGCCGTTGGCCGTGTACGTTGCGAGCCGTGCAGCCGGTCGCGAGCTCATCTGATGGCGCGTGTATTTCAGGCAGTCAGGGGGTCTGTTGCGAACTGCCGAGGCGCGTTTCGATCTCGCTCGTCACCGAATTAACGATATAGCAGAGCTCGTGGGCGAGGTGGTGCAGTTGCTCTTCCATGGCGCGATCAGGGCTACTCCCGGCATATTCGACGCGGAGGTTGAGGATGACCTTGGTCATGGCCATCCGCCCCTGCGCGTTCCTCGCCATGGTTCCCCGGGCGGCCTCCCTATACTGATCGACGACGAATCCACGTCTGGCGGCAAGGCTTAGGAAAAACAACATGTGACAGCTCGAGAGGGCAGCGACCAGAGCTTCCTCGGGGTCGACGTTCTCGGCGACGCTGAATGGCAGGGGAACCGAATGCGGCGACGACGCCGCCGCTATCGCAGCCCCGCCATCGAAGCGCCAGAGATGCGCGCGCGAATAGCGGCCGTCAAGGAAGGCAGCACCCTCGGGGCGCTTCCACTCAATCGTGGCGTCAAACTCGCTCATCAGATTGCTCCTGTCGCTGCGAGACTCCTGGCAGTAACCTGATGTAGAACGCGTGTTCGTCAAAGCGGATCATGCGTGTCCAGGGAGCCGTCATGAAACCAGCCCTCTGCGCGATCGCCGCTCTCGCGGCCGTTCTGGCTCCCGTGGCCAGAGCGGCCGAGATCAAGGTGATCGCCTCCAATGCCGTGCGGGAGCCCTACCGCGAACTCGTGCCAGTCTTCGAGAAGAGCACCGGACACAAGGTGAGCATCGACTGGGGCGGCACTGTCGATATCGTCAAGCGGGTCGGCGGCGGCGAGATCGCCGATGTGGTGATTATTCCGGCAGTGCGCATTGACGACTTCGTCAAGCAGGGCCGGCTGGTAAGCCGCATCGATCTGGCGCGATCGGGCGTCGGAGCTGCGGTACGCACCGGTGCGCCCCGGCCCGATATTTCTTCCGCCGCAGCGCTGCGGAGCACGCTCTTGGCCGCCAAGTCGATCGTGCTGTCATCGGGGCCGAGCAGCCTCTACCTGCCAACCTTGTTCCAGAAGCTGGGAATCGCCGATGAGCTCAAGCCGAAGATCATCCAGATCGGTCCGGGGCTGCCGGTCGGCGAGGCGGTCGCGCGCGGCGAGGGCGAGATCGGCTTTACGCAGATGAGCGAGCTGATGTCGGTCAAGGGCATCAACTACCTGGGTCCGCTGCCGGCTGAGGTTCAGTTCATCACGGTATTCTCAGGAGGCCTCCACGCGGCCGCGCCGGCGCCAGAAGCTGCCCGCGCGCTCATCAGATTTTTGACTGGCCCGGAAGCCGCGCCGGTGCTCGAGCGCCACGGCCTGGAGCCGGGCTGAACGCCGAGCTCGGCGACCCCATGAGGTCTCGCCTATGAATGCCGAACTGTTCGCCGCCTTTGTCCTCATGACCATCGTGCTGATACTCACGCCCGGTCCCATCGTGACGTTGGTGATCGCCACCGGCGCAGCGCAAGGCGTAGGCGCCGCGTTGACCACCGTTGCGGGGACGACGCTCGGCAATGCAGTCCTGTTGGCAGCGATCGCCTGCGGCCTCCATTGGGTGCTCAACAACGCAACCGTGTTGTTTGAGGTGCTGCGCTGGGGCGGCGCCGCATATCTCGTCTGGCTTGGCATCCAGGCTTGGCGGGGCGCCGGTCGGAGCAGCAAGGCCTCCTCGCCGGGCAGGCGGGTCAATTTTGCGCGCGGCGTGCTGGTCGCGCTGTCGAACCCGAAGACGATTGCGTTCTTCACGGCTTTCCTACCGCAGTTCATCGATCCCGCTCTGCCGGTGGGGCGCCAGCTCGCCGCCATGTGCACCGTCTCAGTGTTGCTCGCGGCCGCGACCGACTCGGCCTGGGCGGTCGCTGCAGGCCTTGGCCGCGCATGGTTCCTGAAGCCGGCGCGCGCCAAGCTGCTGGGGCGGCTGTCGGGCAGCGTGCTGATCGGCGGTGGAATTTGGCTGTCGCTGGCGCGACGGTCCAGCTGACCGATCTGCGGTCTGCCGGCCTATCACGTCAGACCGGGCGCACCGCCACGCCCGTTCAAAAGTCGGGCTTGTCGGCCATCGGCGGCCTGGCGTTCTTGTCAGAGTAGTAGTTGCGCCCCTCGTAGTGGGTTATGTTTTCCGCGCAGATGCGTTCCTCCCAATACTTACGCAAGGCACGCCGATAGGTGATAATGCCTTTCCACGGCATGGTGAACACACCTTCATCCTCGACCGTGAATTCGAGTTGCAGTCCCTGGCCCTTGTCGTCGGGATCGACCGCGTAGGCCGGTATGCTGGGCCATTCCTTAAAGCCGCGCGCCTGCGCCTCCACGGCAGCTTCGTAGTCGATGAGCCGATAACGCTCGACGACGTGCAGTGCCTCCGTATAGGGCGTGCCCAGCCGGTCGATCATCGTATAGGGGCCGACCTTGACGCCAACGGTGTCGATCAGGAGGGTATCGCCCTCATAGCGGCCGACCGAATCCCCGTGTGCGGACGGGATCACTTTGGCGGGGTGAGGCTGGTTCATGCGCACCTCGCGGAACTCATGATCGTGATTGTAAAGGATGGTGACCTTGTCCGGTCGTTGGAGGATCTGAATTTCAAAGTTCCAAAGGATATACGGCACCGGTTCGTACATGCACATGGCATCGGGGTCCGGGAAGGCGAGACCGGACCGCGAAATCTCGCCGCGCTTTTTGACGATCTCGGCAGCCGCGGGTTTGAGGATCGGATTGGTGTAATCACCGACCAGCATATTGGAGGCGCTGGTGCCGGTCCGCGTGCGCGTCTTATTCACCACTGGCCCCGGACCAGAGAGCGGCGACTCAAAGCCGAGCATCGGGTGGGCCCAGATGGCGTCGGTGAAATCCGGGATCGACGGGGCGCTGTGTGCGGTGGCGCCGCCCGCGCCGCCGATGGGTGGGGGCTGTTGGGCAAGGGTTGGAGCTGCCGCCGCAGCGGCGACCGCAACCGGAAAGATCACCGCCAAAATGAAATTCTGCCGCTTCAAAGCCATGTGCCTCTCCCTGACATGCCGTCCGCTGGTGGTTCCACGCTACACTGGCTTTGCATGTGTCGTGAAGGGAGAACGCGCCCTGCAGGCAGCCGCCGACCTGCCTGGCAAGCTGCGGATGCTGCCGACCTAAAGAGTTTTTCCGGATCTGGCCGCGCTAAACGCTGAGATACCGTCCCAGGACCTTGCGGCGGGCGGCCCTACCCGAAGGGCCGTGTTCGACAAGCGGGGGCGCCCGGCGAGAATGCTTCGTCGACCCGCCCGCATGGCCGGCGGCCAAGTTCCTCCGATGTGGCGTTCGTGGGCAAGCGAGTGCGCGATACCGGACCGATCATTGCAATGATCCGCTCATCGATCCGTCGACTATTTAAAGTTGTGCACCGGGGCGCGCGGTCTTGCGCCTGTGGCGCAACAGACGGGGCGAAGTGAACGGTGTGCCGGTCGCCAGACTCGGCTGCCGCATGACACCAACGGATGCCCGTCGCACAGAGCCGAAGCGAGAGGGCTCACGGCGGGCGCAGCCGCCACCGCATCAATGGTTGGCATCTTCCCGCTGTGGCCCGGTATGGGTGTGAAAATCGGCGCCATTCACGGTCGGCGCGACGAAGCCGGCGCGGATCACAAAGGCGCCGAATCGTTCGCCGGCGCAGCGCTCAGCCGCATAGGCGGCGAAGAGCGGGTCCAGTCTGGCGATTATGCCGGCCTGGTCGAGGTTATCGGCATAGAGCTTGGAGAGCCGTGACCCATCAAAGGCGCCGCCAAGGTAAAGATTGTAGCGGCCCGGCCCGGTACCCACGAGGCCAATTTCGGCGAGGTACGGCCGGGCGCAGCCGTTCGGGCAGCCGGTCATCCGGATCACCATCTCGTCCTCCGAGAGACCATTGGCGGCGAGCCGTTCTTCGAGCGCGGTGACGAGGCTCGGCAGGTAGCGCTCGCTCTCCGCAAGTGCTAGTCCGCAGGTCGGCAGCGCCACGCAGGCCATGGCATTTCGGCGCAGCGGCGAGGCGTGCGCCGTGAGGCCGTGTTCGACGACGAGCGCCTCAATAACCGCCCGATTCTCCTGCGCGACATTGGCAATGATGACGTTCTGGTTGGTGGTGAGGCGGATTTCGCCCTCATGCTTCTCTGCGATGCGGCGCAGTCCCACGCAGATCGCGGCGGAGCCAAGGTCCTTTACGCGGCCGTTCTCGATGAACAACGTAAGGTGCGCGCGGCCGTTTGGGCCCTCGCTCCAGCCGTAGCGGTCGCCAGTCGAGGTGAAGGCGAACCGTTTCGGCTTTCCCAGCCTGACACCGCTCCTGCGCTCGACCTCCACGCGGAAGGGGTTCAGCCCGCGATCCTCGATCGTGTACTTCAAGCGCGCGTGCTTGCGGTCGGCGCGGTCGCCCCAATCGCGTTGAACCGTCACCACTGCTTCGCCGACCGCGACCGCGTCTTGCGGCCGGCAGTAGCCAATCGCCTCGGCGAGGCGCGGATAGGTGTTGGGCTCGCCGTGGGTCATGCCCATACCGCCTCCGACCACGACATTGTAGCCGGCGAGATCGCCCTTCCTGTCGAGGATCGCGATGTAGCCAAGATCATGCGCGAACACGTCGACGTCATTGGAGGGCGGCACCGCGACCGCGATCTTGAACTTCCGCGGCAGGTATGTTCCGCCATAGATCGGCTCGATCACCGCTTCCTCGCCGCCGGCGATCTTCTCGCCGTCGAGCCAAATCTCGCGGTAGGCAGGTGTGCGTGGAAGGAGATGGTCCGACAGAGAGCGTGCGGTCTCTAGTGCGGCGGCATGCGCGCGCGACTGGTTCGGGTTCGCACTGCAGATGACGTTGCGGTTGACGTCGCCGCAGGCCGCAATGGTGGTGAGAAGGGCCGCGTCGATGCGCGCCATCGTCGCCTTGACGTTCGATTTAATGACGCCGTGAAGCTGGATCGTCTGCCGGGTGGTGATGCGCATGGTGTTCCCGGCATAAAGCCGACTGACCTCGTCGAGCGCCAGGTACTGCGAAGGCGTCAGCACGCCGCCGGGGATCCGCACGCGGATCATGAAGGCGAATGCCGCCTCCATCTTTTTGCGGCGACGCTCCGCACGCAGGTCTCGGTCGTCCTGCAGGTACATACCGTGGAACTTCACCAGTTGCTGGTCGTCCTCGACAATCGCGCCTGTGATCTCTTGGGCCAATCCCTGCGCCAGAGTGCCACGCAGATAGCGGCTCGCTTCCTTGATGCGTTCATTGCGGGACAATTCTTTGGACAGCATCTTCAGTGCCTCTGCACCTCGTCGCCTTCGGACTGGCTATGCCTGCGCGCCGTTCGCTTGGCGGGCGCGAGGTCCGGCCACCGGCTAACGGCGGTGTTAATACACATCCTGCATGTAGCGCTTATCGCGCTCAAGCTCGGCGACCGCTCGCTCGGCGGCCTCGGGCGCGAGCGCTTTCACGTCGCAATAGGCGCGCACGAGCGCCAGGCGCACGTCCTTTGCCATCGACCTGGCGTCGCCGCAGACATAAAGGTATGCGCCATTATCGAGCCAGTCGATCACGTTGCGGCGGCGCTCCCAAAGGCGGTGCTGCACGTAGACCTTCTCCGGCCTGTCGCGTGAGAAGGCGACATCCATGCGCGTCAGGGACCTGTCCGCGAGCGCCTCCTGCCATTCGAGCTGGTAGAGAAAATCGTGGGCGAAGCAGCGGTCGCCGAAGAACAGCCATGAACGACCGCTGGCCGCGGTAGCGCGACGCTCTTGCAGGAAAGCCCGGAATGGCGCGATCCCAGTGCCGGGGCCAATCATGATGATATCGCGGTCGGGTGGTGGGAGGACGAAATACTTGTTGGGTCTCAGTTTTACCCGTAGCCGGTCGCCTTTTTTCAGCCGCTCGGCGATGTCGATCGAGGCGACGCCCTTACGGAGGCGCCCGTGAGTCTCGTAGCGCACGGCGGAAATCAACAGGTGCGCCTCCTGGCCTACCTCACGGCGCGAGGATGCGATCGAATAGGCACGTGGCGCGAGCGGACGGGTGAGCGCGTGGAGCTCGTCGGCGGAGAGTGCGACCGGGAAGTGATCGATCAAGTCGATGAGTTGCCGGCCGGCGATCCAGGTCTTTGCCGCATCCGACTCAATCAGCTGTTTGACGTGCTGATTGCCGGTCAAGG
>JASHRR010000451.1 GCA_030037185.1 Xanthobacteraceae bacterium
GACGCGCGCCGGCACTTCGCGTGCCCGCGCGGCGGGTGTCGATGCGACAGTCCACGTTTGGGAGGGGATGGCGCACGTCTTCCGGCGAACGTTGGAACATTTGGCGCAGCGGAACGAGCCTTGAGAGCTCGACTTCCTTGCGCTTGGCGCTGGACCTCATTGCATAACCTTATCAGCCCGCCTGCTTTGATCGGCAAAAATGACCGAAAGCGGCCCTCACCAAGGGTCGGCTCGGAGTAGGGACCGGTCCTTGTGCTGGGGGCGACAACAGGTTTGAGCCGAGTGGCGTCGATTGGCGACCCCACCCCGCTTATGACGATCGTTTAATCGCGATTCGCCAATAGGGAAGACGGCGCGTTCCTGCCTATTGAAGACGATGAGGTCGCGGCCGTCGTTGCTCTGATGAACCGGGCGTATCGAGGTTCCGGTTCCTCATCCGGCTGGAGTACGCAAGAGGCGTACCTCGCGGGCGAAAACACACAAACGAACTCCTTTGCGCGCTCGATCCGACGTCGTTGCATCGTCAACAAGCCGCCGCTTCGGTCAACATTGACAGCGCGACGACACTATGAGAATGGGTTGCCATGCGCCCCTCGACACTTTCCGGTCAGGCGGACACCCGAAGCTTGACCGAACATTTTGAGCGAATCTGTAGATCTCAACGTGAATCTAGAACAGCTGGGCCGCTGAAGCTGTTGCGCGCACCTCACCGTGAATCCGGCTCTTTTTGTACGCCTCCACTGCGTGGCGTCTCAATCCGCATGAACCGTTCCCGCAGGGTTGGGACCAAGATAGTGGATTACGGTGCTGGACGTTTCAACTGCTCTCTTGACCGACATTACACCGTCGCACCTGCGAATCTGGTCTGCACCTGCGAGCTTTCATCCAAGATAGATTTTCTGGCGGTGGAGTTCTCGCCCGACGCGTTCAAAGAACATCTCGGTACCCATGGCGATCTCGGCCGACTTCACACCGGTTGCCAGAAGGACGAGTTGGTCATGCAACTCGTTGAACGCTTGTGGCGAGAAAGTGTCGAAGGGCTGACGAGGTTGGAGGCTGAGGCCCTCACCTTGGCTTTGGTAGCCCTTCTGGTTCACGCCTCAAGATTAGGTCCTCCGAGCCCGCGACCATATAGCGTCCTCGACGACCGTCGGCTCGGCCGGCTGTTGGAATACGTCGAGGATCACCTAGCGGGCGATATCGGCGTTTCCGATTTGAGCCATGCGGTGGGTATTTCGACAGCCGAAATCACTTCAGGCCTTCGGGCCGCTACTGGGTTGTCTCCATGGCAGTTCGTGTTGCAGCGGCGGATCGAGCGAGCAAAGGGCCTTCTGACTTCTAGCCAACTCGCGATTACCGAAGTTGCATTGCACTGCGGGTTCTCCTCCTCGCAACACTTCGCGACCGTATTCAAAAAGCAGATTGGGATAACTCCAAGCGTGTATCGACGCGAATGGATCTCGTAAACAGGGTAACCTGCTCGACGCCAGCTAGGACGTCGGTGCTCTTGTGCCGGGAAATCTCCTTCATCCTCGAGAGGATGGCGCCGTTCTTGGCAGCGGTCGAGGTCCAGCCCGACCGCATCGAGTGCGATTACTCGCGTCGATTCCGATCGGGGCGATCGCCTGCTTTACGAGGTCGTAGTAGGTCTTCCCGGTGATCCGACCGCCGACGCGCTTGCCACCTTTGGGCTGCCGGAACAGCGCGCCTCGGTGATGCCGGCGACGTCCAGCCATTTCCGCAGCAGCCGCACCGGGCAGAACGGCCCGGCGTGCGCCCCGTAGGATCGCCGCACGTGGTGGTGGGCGCGACCGTCGGTGCCATTGATCACGGCGTAGGCTCGCCGGTCAATTCGTTATGCAGTCCGGCGGCGACAAAGCGCCAGATGATGGGCGACGACGCCGTGTCGGCATCGATCGCGTAGTCGGCGATTCCGCGATCCTGACCGCGTCGGGTGAAGGCCCGGTGCATGGTTTTGATGATGTCGCGCCGCATGCCGAGCCCGCGCAAGACCGGCTCGGCTTTCAGACCGATCATCCATTGGCCTGGCCCTGCAGCCGTGGCGAGACCCATGCGCTCCAGTTTCTGCAGCGGGCCGACGGCGAGCCTGCGGATCGCCCTCGCCTGGATCGTGCGGTCTTTGTCATTCGGCTTTGAGATAACGGTTATCACATCGTCGGCTATGTCGGACGTCTGCCAGGTTTTGATTGAGTCTTGTTGATCGTCTCGCGCAATACTGCGTTGATCATCATCGGGCCGCCGACCCGTCTGCCCTGGGTGAGCCCATCCCCCGCGAGGTCATGCTGCAAGTCGCCACCACAACCAGCTGAAGGAATGTAGAGTTGTTGGGTCGCGAGTACCACCGCATTACTCGGCCTCCTCAATCGGTTTGCGGGTATTCCGGGGTTTTGCGGGTATGTTTTAGCAGATCTCTATTCAGGAACTACCTCTCGCAGGTCGCAGCGTTGGGGTGCGACACAGATATTCCAGGGTCAGAGAGGACTAAATATACCCGCAGAACCCCACAATGCCCGCAGGGCACTGCTGGCCACAGGCGGCTGCACCGGGCAGCGGGTTCAAACCGTAGGACTCCGTCCAAAGCAACCCAGCAACCGGCGCCTCGCTCTCCTCCTCAATGAGTTCAATCCGTGGAAGATCGACCGCAATTGGTTATTTGACTTGCGATACTTGCCACGAGGCGTGACTTAACCAGTCTCGAAGGTCGGATTGTGATAGTGATCATTTACCGTACGCAGGGCAGAGTTTCGAATTTCTATATTCGTCCGCATATTCGGGTGTCGGGAAACAGGATACCAAGCAGGTGAACGTTGTGTTCTCGCCACTGTTTCTCCCTCGCGACCGCCCAATCCCACTCTTCCTGTGACGGAACGTCGTCGACGATTTCGCGAGCTGCGTTGATTCGCCCCACCACCAAGAGACGGCTTCGTCGCGGCACCTCTTGAGGCGTGTGGGTGCTTGTGAATGCGAAGCCGAGCGACCAAAGCACGAACAAAAGTGTCCAACTCGGCGGCTGTAAAGTGTCTAGCCGCGTTTCGTTCGCACCCAGAGAACAGCTATTTACCCAATAAAATCAATTGGCTGGGGCGCCAGGATTCGAACCTGGGAATGGCGGAATCAAAATCCGAGTAATTCTGCAAGAAGATCAATGTCATTTCTGAAAAAATCGCGAAATTTGCGCCCTTTTCGATCAATAGCTTAGCTCCCGATTCAGAATGCGGCGAACGTTTCTGTCCTCCGATCCGGCATAGGGCACCACCCACTCTGCCGATCAGGGAGGTTTCTTGGCTTCCGGGGAAATTGCCGTGCGGGGCGGGTTTTTCGCTCCCGCCGTCGGGCTCCGCTATGGGTTTTAGCAGGAAATCGACGGCCGTTTTGGCAGGCTGTCTCCACCACCAAAATATCGTCTCCCGGCAACCGGGGACGGCAGTTGCGGAGACGCGTTCGAACGCATGCGTGCGATGGCACTAAGCACAACGTCGCAAAACACCCCTCCACGAGGTCGCATATCGAGGATCGCAAACTGTGACGCGCATCAATAGATTGGCTGAATGAAGAAAATCGGATTTCTCTCCTTCGGACATTGGACGCCCTCGTTGCAATCGCGGACCCGCTCGGCCGCGGACACGCTCCTGCAATCCATCGAGCTCAGCGTCGCCGCCGAAGAGTTGGGCGCGGACGGGGCCTATTTCCGGGTCCATCACTTCGCCCGCCAGCTCGCTTCGCCTTTTCCTCTGATCGCGGCCGTCGGCGCGAAGACCAAGCGCATCGAGATCGGCACGGCGGTCATCGACATGCGCTACGAGAACCCTTTCTACATGGCCGAGAACGCCGGTGCCGCCGATCTCATCGCCGGCCGGCGTCTACAACTCGGCATCAGCCGGGGCTCGCCTGAGCAGGTGATCGACGGGTGGCGGTATTTCGGCTATCAGCCGGCCGAGGGCCAGACCGATGCCGACATGGGGCGGCGTCATGCGGAGGTATTCCTGGACCTCCTGCGCGGTGAGGGTTTCGCCCGGCCGAATCCAAAGCCAATGTTTCCTAATCCGCCCGGCCTGCTGCGCCTGGAACCATATTCTGAAAGCCTGCGGGAGAGGATCTGGTGGGGTGCCGGGTCGAACGCGACGGCGATCTGGGCCGCAAAGCGCGGGATGAACCTGCAGAGCTCGACGCTAAAGAACGACGAAACGGGCGAGGCCTTCCATGTGCAGCAGGCCGCGCAGATTCGCGGATACCGCACTGCCTGGAAGGAGGCCGGCCACAAACGCGAGCCGCGCGTCTCGGTCAGCCGCAGCATTTTTGCATTGGTCAACGATCGCGATCGCGCTTATTTCGGGGGCGCAGGTGACGGTTATGACCAGATCGGATTCATCGACGCGAACACGCGCGCGATCTTCGGCCGTGGCTACGCCGCCGAGCCGGATGCCCTGATCGAACAGCTCAAGAAGGACGAGGCCATCGCGGAGGCCGACACGCTGCTGCTGACCATCCCGAACCAACTGGGCGTTGCTTACAATGCGCATGTGATCGAAACAATTCTGACCCAGGTCGCACCCTCCATGGGATGGCGCTAACAGATGACATAGCCCATCTGTTCCTCGCCGATCTTCGGCGGGCTACACCATCAATATGTTCGAGTTTGAGTTTCCGACAGGGACAGGGCCTTGATCCCGGGGTTGACCCGCGGTTCCATCTCTTTGCACAAAGGCCGATTGGCAGGGAGGGGACAATGAAACCAGACAAATTTGTGGTCGGGCTGTGCGGGCTCGCCATCTGGACTTCGGCGCCGGCCTACAGCCAGCAGGCGACGATTGCTCCAAACGACGATCCGAAGCGGGTGCTGGTCGGGCGGCTCGATCTGGAGCGCTACAAGGCCACGCTCAGGGGGCTCGGCCAGTACGGAGACCGGCAGCAAGGCACCGACCGCAATCGGGCCGCGGTCGATTGGATCGAGGCACAGCTGCGCAGCTATGGCTGCGCCCCCGAGCGGATCAAATACGTCTACAATTCGCCCGGGCTGTCGCGGGATCAGCAGATCGTGGCACACCCTCCCGGCACGCCGGTCGGCAGCGGCGAGATCGTCATGGGACTCGGCGGCGCGCGGATCAGGGGCATGACGCTGCCGGTCGTCCCCAACAACAATCCGGGGGCGCAGACCGATCCAATACTGCGCGCCCTCAACGAGGGGCCCTCGACCCCCGGGCCGCGCGAGGAAGTCTACTGCACCAAGGTCGGCTCAACGCGGCCGGACGAGATGTATATCGTGGGCGCTCACATGGATGGACGCGGCTTCGGGGAGGCGACCGATGATAACGGCTCGGGCGCGGCGCTGGTCATGGAGCTTGCCCGCGTGCTCAGCGGTCCCGACGTGGTGA
>JASHRR010000452.1 GCA_030037185.1 Xanthobacteraceae bacterium
ATTCTACAAAAGGTTCCGGGCAAAAATAAGTTTTTGCCTGCGGACCTTGGGCGCACATAGATTCAATACACAGATTCAATACACGGGCGACCGGTTTCGATTCAATATACACGGATGACCGGCTTCGGCGCCGGTCGAGTCTCGGGCATCAAAGCCCACGCCGCAGCCGCACCGAGCGTCGCCACTGCTGCCAACCCAAGGAAGGCGATCGGGCTGGAGAAGCGGTCGCTTAAGTACCCCGCATAAGTTGGACTCGCCGAAGCGCCGATTCCGATCATGGTGCCGACAATACCCTGGCCGAGATTGAAATGCCCGGTGCCGCGGGTGACGTCGGCGATCACGAGCGGCACCAAAACGGCGAACACCGCGGCGGTAACCCCGTCGAGCAATTGAACCGCAACCAGCGCATAGGGGTTCGTTACCGTGGCAAAGAGGATGCCCCGCAACGGCAACGTCGAAAAGGCAACGAGGAGCAGGGGCCGCCGTCCCCACGCCTGCGCTTTCTGACCGACCCAGGGAGAAAAGATTGCAACGACAAGCTGAGGCCCGACAATCGCCGCGGCGATCATCAAGGGCGCCCATTGGCTGGACCGCATCGTTAGGACGCTTGCCATCAGGGGGAGCATCGCCGCGTTCCCGAGATGGAACAGGATCAGGCATGCTCCCAGAATCACCAGCGGGCGTTTTCGCACCAATGCCACCATTTCGGGCGCCGGCTTGCCGGCCGCAAGGCGCGGGCCGCCATGGGCGCGCTCAGGGTCAATTTCACGCGGCGAAATGTGCCGGAGCATCAGAAAGGCAGGACCGAGAAATGCGGTGGTTACGAAGAAGACCGCCCGCATCGACAGGAAGTGTCCGCACGCGCCCATCGCGGCAGCCGCAAATCCGTTGCCGATCGAGGCAAACCGGGCGTTGCGGCCAAGCCGTTCGCCGATGGCCTCATGTCCGACCAGACCAAGGCTGATCGCCGCTATTGCCGGCCCGAGAACGCAACTTGCGCCCGCATGCAGCACGGCTGCCGCCAACACCACGACGAAAATGGGCGATATTGCGTATGCAAGCGCGCTAATCGCGATCGCCGCAACGCTGAGGCCGGCCACCAGACGCTCCGAGCGAGCAGCATCCACCAGCGCGCCGCCGGGCGCTTGCCCGGCGAGCGCCACGACGCCGCCGACCGTCAGGACCAGACCAATATCAACCTGCGTCCACTTTTGCTGGGTCAGGTAGGCCGCGACAAACGGACCAAATCCGGTTTGGATGTCCGCGACAAAAAAAACAAACCAGTCCAACCCCCGCGCGCTGCGCCGTGTAGGACCGGCAGATGGCTCGTTCTGCATAGGCCGGCTTAAGATCAAGTGTGGCTTGTCGGGTTCATTTTCCCCCCTTGCCTGCCCTTACGCGCAAGCGGGGGGCTAACGATCAACGCGGCCCGTGACGGCTCTGCCCGTAGAACTGGCACCGGCGAGGTTCTCAAAATGGGATCGACTCGAGGCGGCCGGACGCGCCCAATACGACCACCGGTTTGTCTTCTTTATATTCCGGCGCCGCCCGCACCTCGTCGCGCGTCAACTCCAGGCCAATCGGCGCGGTTTTGTTCGGGTCGGACGCAAACCGCAGCGCGTTCCACGCCACTGCGATCTTACGGCTGCCGACGCCAAGAAAGCCACCGAAGTCGATGATTGCCGCGCGGACTTGTCCGTTTCGATCGACCACCACATCGACGATACGGCCCATATTCTCATTGGCCCCGCTGCGCACTTCCCTGC
This sequence comes from Xanthobacteraceae bacterium, assembly GCA_030037185.1. The sequence goes on from JASHRR010000452.1 coordinate 1,767, forward strand.
CAAGAACGCCCTGAACTTCCTGGTGATCAAAAACCGTCACGGTCGGCGCGCGCAGATTTGGGATCGCGTTCTCCTGAGACGGTTGTGCCTGCACGGTTCTTTGCTGCAGCAGCAGATCACCTCGCCCGGCCGAATGAACGGCAGAAGCGATGATCAGCAACAGGCCAGTCATCATGGCGCGAGAGAGTGTACGCATGCAACCTCCCCGGAAAGTTTCACTCTAGCGTAACGACAACTCCGTACGGTGCATCATGTTTCGACGCCGCAGCATCTTTGTGACGCGGTCCGGCCGCTGTATCCGGATACGCGAAACGCCGCCCCGACCGAGGCAGATCAAAGCCCCCGTGCGGAGACCCGTAACCGCCCCATGGAACAGGTTTGATCCAAAGGTACCGCTGGCTGCATCCGTAGACCCTCGCCAAGTGTTGCGAGCCTGAGCAAAGTCGAGAGGTTTACTCAAAGGTGAAATTTCTTTGCATATTCTGGAACTTTTTCTGATTTTACGGGTTTCGGTTTGGATTGAGCTTTGGATGAGGGCAGTGGCGCGGCGCGCCGTGCTCGAAGATGCGGAATAACACCAGGGCCCTGCGAGTTGTTGAGACTCCTGTCGCAAGCATTGTTGCGGCCGGGCCGAGCTTTGCGCATTGCCGGAGGGAACCAAAATGCAATGGATTGTTGAGACGATTGAGTCACCGGCCACTGGCGCCCTCGACGCGGGCCTTGATCAAGGTTCCGCCACAAATGGCAACGCCAACTCGTTTGCACATGATCTGCTGCATACCTTGAAGGCGATCAGGGCGGGGGATTTCTCGGTCCGCATGGCCGGCGAGCATGATGGCGTTGCGGGCGAGATCGCGGAGACGCTCAACGCCATTACGGCCGCAAATCAGCGGATTGTTCATCAGCTTAAGCGGGTTGGTGAGGAAGTCGGACGCGACGGCAAGACCGGCCAGCGGATCAAGTTTGCTGTTTCGAACGGCGGCTGGGGCGAGATCGAAGGGTCGATAAACACTTTGATCGACGATCTCGTGTGGCCGATCACCGCGCTGACGCGTGTGGTTGCGGCCGTCGCCCAAGGGGACTTCACCCACACGGCCGCCTTGGGCAGAGACGGCTATCCGCTCAGGGGCGAGTTCCTGCAATCCGCGACGACCGTCAACGCGACGATTAACCAGCTACGGGTGTGCACCTCGGAAATCGCTCGCGTAATGCGGGAAGTCGGAACCGAAGGAAGGCTGGGCGGACAGGTTCAGGTCGGCGAGGTGACCGGCATTTGGAAGGACTTGGTCGACACCGCTAATGTGATGCTATCGGCTCTCACCCAGCAAGTGCGCGACATCGTCCAGGTGGTGACGGCCGTTGCCGGCGGCGATCTCAAACAGAGCCTCACAGTGAAAGCGAAGGGCGAGGTCGGGGCCCTCGCCGAGACTATCAATGCCTTGATCGCTAATCTGCGCCTCAGCAGCGACCGCAACATCGAGCAGGACTGGGTCAAGGTAAATCTCGCAAAGCTCACCAGCATGTTGCAGGGGCACCGCGACGTTTCGAGCGTCGGACGGCTGCTGCTCTCCGAACTGACGCCGCTGATCGAGGCACAGCTAGGGGTCCTTTATCGGACCGAGACCGAAAACGGCGCCTCCTATTTGAAGGTGGTGGCTGCCTACACGGATGACGACGGACGCCTTTACTCCAAGCGGATTCCTCTCGGAGCGGGGCTGATCGGGCAATGCGCCATCGATAACCGGCGCATTCTCGCCACGCAAATGCCCGCCCACGCCGCCCCGATCGGGTTTGCAATGTTCAATGCGGCGCCGCAAAACGTCGTTTTGCTACCGGTCGCCTACGCAAACGAGGTCAAGGCGATCATCGAAATTGCGTCCGCTTCGGCATTCACGCCGCGTCAATTGGCTTTCCTCGAGCAGCTGACGGCGAGCTTTGGTAACGTGCTCAACAGTATCGAGGCGACAATAGAGACCGAGCGGCTCCTCAAGCTCCTGCAGGAGAGCGACGATCGCTGCAACCTCGCGCTTGCAGCCGCAAACATGGGATCGTGGGAGTGGGACCTCGTCGATGGCGGTTGTGTTTGGGATGACCGGCAAAAGCAGATATTTGGCGTGGACCAGGCACCCTTCGAAGTCGTGCTTTCCAACATCCGCGAGCTGGTCGATCGTCGCGACTGGAAGATGCTTTGCCAGCTGCTCAAAAGGGCCCGACAGGACGGTGGTTCCGATCAAGTTGAATTCCGCGTTCGCCGTCCGGACGGCGGCGCGCGGTGGTGTCTTGGCCGAGCCGCTGCTGTCAAGGATGCGAGCGGCCGCATATTGCGCGTCCGGGGCGTTACGATCGATATCACAGACCGTAAAGAGGCGGAGGACCGCCAATCGCTGCTCGCCCGGGAGGTCGATCACCGTACGAAAAATGCGCTGTCGGTGGTTCACGCGATCGTTTCGCTGACCAGGGCAGAAGATATCAAGCAATTTAGTGCGGCCGTCGAGGGGCGTATTCAGGCGCTTGCGCGGGCCCATAGCCTGCTTTCTGATTCCCGCTGGCGCGGCGCCAAAATCGCCGACCTCATCCAGGGCGAACTTGCTCCCCACCGCCCCCCGAATATTGGGCGGGTGAGGATTTCAGGAAAGAGCCTCGCCTTGCTCCCTTCCGCCGTGCAGGCGCTTGCGCTCGCGGTTCACGAGCTCGCCACCAACGCCGTCAAGTACGGCGCTCTGTCGGGACCGTCGGGCACCATCGACGTCACCTGGGAAGCGCATGGCGGCCATCTCGAGTTGAAGTGGATTGAACGCGGCGGGCCTCCTTCGGACCTGAAGGTACAGGGGGGGTTCGGGATGCGTGTCATCAAGGCCAGTGTGGAAGCCCAACTGTCCGGCACCGTGGAATTCGATTGGCAACCGGAGGGACTGCAATGCAGGATCCGCATTCCGTGTCGCCCGAAAACCGAATTGCTTGGCAATTTCTGGGAGTGCAGTGAAAACGCGGACACACGCCATTCAGACCGTCGTGAACTGGGGCTGCGCAGACGAATCCCGCTGATCCGGGAAGAGAGCCTCGCCGGCAGGAACGACGAAGCAAAGCTTGCAAGACTTGACCTTAATGCGGTAGCGCGCACCGGAGCCAACTGAGCGAAAATACCGCCGGAAAGCATTCATTGCGCGCAAGACCGCGTCGGGCACGATCACGATCGGCGCGTCAGCAGATCGGAATTGACCACGGCACGCGTCTCTCGGTCAGGTCCAAAGTCACTCGCACCCTCGATCGAAAGAATTTCTGCGAGTCGGCCTCTCGCGCGGTTCACGCGGCTTTTGATCGTGCCGACGGCGCACCCGCAAATCCGAGCGGCCTCCTCGTATGAAAAGCCCGATGCGCCGACGAGTATCAGCGCCTCACGCTGCTCCGGCGGGAGCGATTTGAGCGCCTCGCGGAACTCATTGATCTCCAGACGGGTGCTTTGCTCCGGCGAGAAGGTGAGCTGCTCGGCGTAGGAGCCGTCGATATCCTCGACCTCGCGTCGGCGTTTACGGTATTCGGAACGAAACAGGTTGCGCAGAATCGTGAACAACCACGCCGACATATTGGTTCCTGGCTCGAAGGAGTCGAGATTAGCCAGCGCCCGCAGCAGCGCTTCCTGCACGAGATCATCGGCACGATCGACGTTCCCACATAACGAAATGGCGAACGCGCGCAGACTCGGCACGGCGGCGAGCATGACCTCGCGCATGTTTGCGCGCGTGCTTTTATGCGGACTCATTGTTCGAGCCCTTGTCGCTCGCATCATCCAGGCTGCGCAGGATTTTGGTAAACCGTTCTGGCACGCCCTGCTCGACGATCTCGTCGTACATCAGGCGCAGCTGCTGGCCAATCTTTGCCTTGATATCGGTTCCGAGTTTGGCCACAGGCTTCATTTCAGATCCTTGCAGCTTCAGCGATTGCCTTTGCTTTGATGGCTTGCGTATATTCATCAATCGTCCTCGCGCTGCGCCCGCCACGAAGCGTTGAGGCCAGGATCGCAGGCCCCTGTAGAAACCACCTCATAACGTGCGCGACTGCAGCCTAGTTCCGAAGCATTGGGAACGAACTTTTCCCCTACGCGTGCATTATTGTGGTCAACCGGCCGCCCGCGCTATTGGGGAGAGTTAGTATGACCGCGTCTCAGCTTGTTGCCCAGCATGTCCCCTATTTGCGACGATACGCTCGCGTTTTGACGGGGAATCAAGCATCGGGCGATTCCTATGTAGCGGCAACTCTGGAGGCCCTCGTCAAAGAGCCGAATCTGCTCGCGATGGCGGAACATCCTAGGATTGCATTGTATCAAGTCTTCTCAAGAATCTGGAATTCGGTTCAGATAAATGGGGGGGTTGAACCCGCCCTCAATCTCGTGCCGGCGGAGCGCCATCTTGGCCAGATTACCGCGATGCCCCGCCAGGCATTCCTGCTTGTCTCGGTCGAGGGATTTTCCGAGGAAGAGGCAGCCGCTATTCTCGATGTCGATCAGCAGACGCTGCAGGATCTCGTCGACGAGTCGGGGCGAGAGCTTGCTGCCCAGATCGCCACCGATGTCCTGATTATCGAAGACGAGATTCTGATCGCGCTCGATCTTGAGCAATTGGTCGAAAACCTCGGGCACCGCACCATTGGGATCGCTCGCACCCGGGCCGAGGCGATCGCCCTTGCGAAGGCCAAGCGCCCGGGTCTTATTCTGGCCGATATTCAGTTGGCCGACGGTAGCTCGGGACTGGAGGCCGTTAACGATCTCCTTAACTCCTTCGAAGTCCCAGTCATCTTCATTACCGCTCATCCGGAGCGCTTTCTCACCGGCGAACGGCCGGAACCGGCCTTCCTGATCTCCAAGCCGTACCAGCAATCCACGGTTTCGGCCCTCGTCAGCCAAGCGCTATTCTTTGAGCGGAATGCCGTTCAACCCAAGAGGCGATTAACCAAGTAGCGGCTTTCTGCGATCGCTGATGCACAGCGTGGCATTTACTTGAGCATTTTCCTGCGGGAAGGTCGGCGTTACCGGCCGTCCCGGCGCAGGGAGCGGCGCTCCGACGTCCTTTCGCCAGGCGCCATCGGGCCGGCCGGCCGCCGCAAAGAGTACGGGGGGTCCTGAGGCCCGACGGGACATCGTCCGCCGCGGCCGATCAATTGGAACCAAATCCAGTTCGGTCGGGCATCCCAGGCAGTCCCCGAGTTGACTGAACGGAAACAAAGAATCGAGCGGCGTTAACCCTGGTTTGGTCGATTTCTTGTGGTCGGGCCGAAAACCTTTGGAACAGTTTTGCGATCCGCGAATTATAATAGCGACCGGCCGCTATCCCCCTCCCCCGCGCGCGGTCGGCCAATCCGAGGCGCAATCGACAATTACGTCGGTTGCGCCTCATTCTTTTTGGCCTGACCAACCGAGGCTTGTGTCGCTGATTGAAACGACGTTGAAATTACGTCGAAAGCAACCGGGAGCAGCCCTCGGCGCAACAGCCACCTGGCCGGCGCAATGACAAACTGCGCACATTCCGCGGCTAGCGGATTAACCTTTCCGCTCAGGCGATCCTCAGGGCGCTACAAGCCCCTGACGACCCGACCTTCGCGGGGGGCGCGGAGTGATGTAGCCTTACCGACACAGCCTGGCATCCTCGCCGCGGAGGGACAACTTGGGCAGCACCTGGCTTAAAGCAGAAGGTTCATCGACGAGAAGGGCATCAAGCCGGAACGACCGGCTGCATGCTCCCACGCATCGCGCGGCCCTGCGGGGAGGAGCACGAGTGAGAATTCCGCAACGCCAATTTCTGCACGTGGCGGCGGCGCTCGCCGTTGTCGCGTCCGCATCGCGCGAGGGAGGGGCGCAGGCTTCTCCGGCGCGGCGGGCCGGCCGATGTGCTTCTTGTTAGGCAATCGGCGATTGGGGTGTCGAGTTGCTTGCGGCCGATGGCTGCACGGGGAAGGTCAACACCTTTGCCGTCACCTGCGCGGCCAAGGTTCGCGGCGGCGCCTCAGATTCCGAGCGTCGAGGAAGCCGGCCTGCCCGGTTTTTGCAGGACGTCGCGGTTCGGTCTGCGGGTACGAAAAGCCGCGCCCGGCAGCGAAACGGCTCATGGTCAATCCACAAGGTGCGGGCCCGATTTTCGCGATCTCGGCTCCGACATCCCGCCGCCTGCGAACAGGAGAGCTCGACAAGTGGCGGCCGACGATCGAGGCCGCCCATATCAAGGCCGAATGATCATGCCTGACATCCCCATCACAATAGCATCCGGCGAATACGACCGCATCTGCGCCATACGCGACGGAATCGTGAAGGTCGAAGACTGCGCCGTTACGTACCACGTCGTCGAACCCAATCAGTTGTTCGTGCGCAACCTGAAAAATCAGGAATTCGATGTCTCGGAAATGTCGTTTTCCACTTACATCGCACTGCGCGATCAGGGCAAAGCGCACTACACTGCGATCCCGGTATTTCTGTCCCGCGCCTTCCGGCATTCGGCGATCTTCGTACGCGCTGACGGCGCCATTGCATCGCCCGCCGACCTTAAATACGGGCGCGTCGGTACGCCCGAATATTTCACCACCATGCTGGTGTGGATGCGCGGGCTCCTGGCCGACGAATACGGGCTCAAGCCGTCCGATCTGCGCTGGCGAATCGGCCCGCTAGAACAGCCGGCGTCACCCCTACAGCCTTCCGCGCGCGCCGGCGCGGCAGTCGCACCGGGCGCGGCGGATATCGAGATCGAAGCTATCCCTGAGGGCAAGACACTCGCCGGCATGTTGGCCGAAGGGGAGCTCGACGCCGTGTTCTCCGCGCGCCCGCCGTCGTGCTTCCGTCAAGCTCCCCCTCACTCTCCTCTGCGTACGGGAGAGCGCAGGGTGGTGCGGCTGTTTCCCGACTACCGCGCGGCCGAGCAGGCTTATTACCGGAAAGCCGGAATCTACCCGCTCATGCACGCGGTTGGGATTCGCAACAGCCTGCTGGAACGGCATCCGTGGATAGCCGGAAACCTTTTCAAAGCCTTCGCCAGAGCCAAGGACATCGCAGTCGCGAATTTCGAGAAGCTGTCGGCGTTTGCGCTGACGCTGCCATGGATCGAGGCTGAATATCGTGCGACGCAAGCCGTGCTGGGCGAGGATATCTGGCCTTACGGAGCAGCGGCGAACCGTAAGCCGATCGAGACATTGTGCCGCTACCTGTACGAACAGGGGTTCACGAAGCGGCGGATGGGTCTGGATGACTTGTTTGCGCCAGGCCCGCTGTAGGGCAACGTGGTCGCCCGGTTTGCGCACCGCCCGGGCAAAAAACATGTCATGCGGCCCGCCACCAACGAGGCGTCTGAGGGTCCTGCGGCCGGCACGACGGTGATCGCTTTCACAAAAGGCTTCATGGCCCAAGGTGCGACGAGCGGCATCACTTGACCGGCGTTGCCGGAAATTTTTCGCTGTCGAGAATGTCCTGAATAGTCCCGTCGGCAGTCAACGACGCGATCGCCTGATCGACGGTGGTGCGCAGAAAGGATTCCCGCGCCAGCAAAGTCGCTCCGACCGCGATGCTCGACTCCGGCAGCGGCCGCGGCGAGATCAGTCGCAGCTTGGCGATGGCGGGATCCTTTTGCCGCATGGCCCAGAACGATGGACCCCACACGAGCGCGGCGCCGATCGAGCCGGAGAGGAGCGCGCGCAGCGCAAGTTCGTCAGATCCCATCGGAAACCGGCTCCAT
>JASHRR010000453.1 GCA_030037185.1 Xanthobacteraceae bacterium
AGTTATGTCATGTCACTGGCGGTGCTGGAGGACGGGCGACTGGCCAGCGGTGGCCACGACGGCAAGATCAAGCTATGGCCGAGAGACTTCATCGGCGACCCGGAGGTCTTGCCGCATGACAGCCCGGTCTCGTCGCTGGGGTTGCTGCCGGACGGGCGGCTGGCCAGCGGCGGCGAGGACGGCGGGATCAAGCTCTGGCCGAAAGACTTCAAGGGCGAGCCGGAGGTCCTTTCACCCGGCGCCTCAATCACGTCGCTAGTGGCGTTGCCGGACGGGCGGCTGGCCAGCGGCAGTAGCACCGGCGATGGCCGGATCAAACTCTGGCCCAAGGAAGGCAAGGGCGAGGCGGAGGTCTTCCTGCATGGCGGCGAGATTCTGTCGCTGGTGGTGTGGGACGGGCGGCTGGCCAGTGGCGGCGCCGACGGCAACATCAAGCTTTGGCCGAAGGCCGGTAGGGGGGAGCCGCTAAGCCTATTGCATACCAACGCCGTCTCGTCGCTTGCGGTGCTGCCCGATGGACGCTTGGCCAGCGGCGGCTACAGCGACGGCAACATCAAGCTTTGGCCCAAGGACGGTATGGGGACGCCGGAAGTCCACTCGCAGGGCCCCCCGGTCCCCTCGACCTCGCTGGTCTTTTCGCTGGCGGTGCTGCCGGACGGGCGGCTGGCCAGTGCCGGCGCGTACGCCAGGATCAACCTCTGGCCGAAAGACTTCAAGGGCGGGCCGGAGGTCGTCTGCCATAACCGGCGGGGCGATAAGAGGGAGCCGTGTCCGGGCCCCTGGGTCTCGTCGCTGGCGGTGCTGCCGGACGGGCGGCTGGCCAGCGGCGCTGGCGATGGCACGATCAATCTCTGGCCTAAAGACTTCAAGGGCGAGCCGAAGGTCCTCTGTCACGGTATCAAGACTAGGGGAAGGCCGGACTGTCAGGGCACCTACGTTAAGTCGCTGGCGGTGTTGCCGGACGAGCGGCTGGCCAGTGGTGGCGAGGACGGCAAGATCAGGGTCTGGCCCAAAGACTTCATGGCCGAGCCGGAGGTCTACTGCAACGGCAAAGGTGAGCCGGACTGCAGCGAGGTCTGGTCGCTGGCGGTGTGGGACGGGCGGCTGGCCAGTGGCGGACAGGACGGCAGGATCAGGCTCTGGCCCAAAGACTTCGTGGGCAAGCCGGAGGTCCGCGGTGATGGCGGCCGCGTCAGGTCCCTGACGGTGCTGGCGGATGGGCGGCTTACCAGTGGAAGCGACGACGGTCAGATCAGGCTCTGGCCCAGAGACTTCAAGGGCGAGCCGGAGGTTTTCTCGCATGGCGACCGGGTCTACACGCTGGCGATGTGGGACGGGCGGCTGGCCAGCGCAGGCCAGGACGGCCAGATCAAGCTTTGGCTTGTTGACGAAAAGAGTCTGATCGCCGCCCTTTGTCTTCGCGCCGGGCGCAACCTGTCGGAGCAGGAGTGGGCTCGTTACATTGGCTCCGATACTCCGTGGCATCCTAGCTGTAGCGGTTTCCACCCCCCTCTCCTCTCGAACTTCCCCTCGAACTGGCGGTATTCCCGGCAGTAAGGCCGTAGCCATGGTCGCTTCGACCTGGCGCCACTATTCAGACTTTGAGCCAAAATAGTGCCCGATCACAAGTGTAACGAGAGGTAAGAATAACGTTTTCAGTATCTCCAAGTAGTAGGTTTTGTCTATTCCTTTGGTTTATGCTCTGAAGCTATAAAGGTGATGACACCAATAATAATAAGAGTAGGACCAACCCAAGCAGGAAGAAGAGAATCAACAGCGGTCTTAGCGTTCGCATTAGAAAAAAACTCGTTGACCGCGGGAGAGGCTGTAATAGCCGCTCCCGCAATCCATTGACAATGGCCCCACAGTTTAGTCCAAGCTTTCTGCCATATGGCTTTAAACACGTCCTTCGGTTTTAGCCTCCTGATGACCTGCTTATCGTAAAGCTCCATCGTTTTCCTCACCAATTCCTTCGTAGCTTTCCCCAAAGCGGCAATATATCCGGGCATTGGTTCGATCATGATTGCTTCCTTTCTTCCACTTGGCGGCCTTGGTGTCGTTCAGCTTGGCATCGGCAATGCTGACCATTAGCCGATCTCAGATAGCCGCGGGACGTCAAATCATCGAGTTGCGCCAGCTGGTGCGGATAAAGCCGCTTGGCAATGATGGGGCCGATGCCCGTAATCGGAGGCGGCGCTTCTCGGGTTTGTTGATATCCACGACTCTTGACTTAGCATGGACAGGTCACTAGTCCGCCCCCGTCGCTGTCCGCCAAGCCTACCCAAATGCTAGGACGTCGTGACTTTTATCATCATTCCTGCGACCTTCAACCCATTCTCCGGCGACGTCTTCCCCGATGAGCTTGGCGAGCACTGACCCACTACCTCAACGCCTTGAGGCAAGCGATGCCGATCTTGCTCCCGAGATTATGAATTCCTGAAGGCTAAGGCGGGGCGGCTCGATTTTCTGGATCTTCTTGTCAAGGCACAAGATGTCATACGCACTGATGCAGCGGTGCGCGGTGAGTTGCAGCAGCGCTTCACCCACTTCTTCGTCGACGAGTTTTAGGACACGGATCCTCTTCAGGCCGAGATACTTTTATTGCTCGCCGCCGACGATCCCCGCGAGACAGACTGGCGCGCTGCCCGCCCAATCTCTGGCAAACTCTTCCTGGTCGGCGATCCAAAGCAGTCAATCTACGGGTTTAGACGCGCCGATGTGGCTCTGTATCAAGAGGTGAAGGAGCGCCTTCTTGGTGTTGGGGCAGAGTTGCTCCACCTCACGACCAGCTTCCGGGCACCGCCCTCGATCCAGTCTTTCGTCAACAGCGCCTTCGCGACGGCGATAGTCGCTGGGGCAGATGGCGGCCACGCTGCCTACGTTCCGCTCCAGCCCTTCAAGGACGGAGATCGTCGGCCAGCCAACCGTTATCGCGCTGCCGGTTCCGAAACCCTACGGGGACTACGGCACGATCGTTAATTGGCGGATTGATGAATCATTTCCCGAGGCGGTCGGAGTTTTCATTACCTGGTTAGTCGATGAGAGTGGTTGGACGGTCGAAGAGGAGGACGCGGTCCCCATCCGGCCGCGTCACA
>JASHRR010000454.1 GCA_030037185.1 Xanthobacteraceae bacterium
GGCTGGCGTTTCTTCCTACCCTGGCACCCCGCACCCGGCGGTGGAAAACGCCACGCTCAGGTCGAGCCGGCCGCGTCCAAGCCTCGGCATGTCAGGCGGCACCACAGATCGCGCCCGACCTGTACCCGTATAGAGCCCGATCAGGATGAATCGCGCGATGTCATTCAGCGGCGCGTTTCAGCGTCGTGACGCCGACAACGGTCGCATCACCAACGTGGTTTCGGTCGTGACCGCCGAACGAGGGTCATTGGCGCGCGCGCAGGGCAACCAGCGCATCGAATACCAGTCGATCGAAGGTCAGGCCCGCGCAAAGCGCGCGTTGGCGAGAGCGAAATGACCGCTCCGACGGGATGCGGACCTCGTCGATGCCGGCCTGGCGCGGTGTCGCCTTGACACGGTCGATCAGCTCCGTCACCTGCCGGTTGAAAACATCTGCCGGCCCTATCAGGTCGGGCCGAAAAGCGATGAAGAGGTAGCCGTAGTCGCTTTCCTGCTCCGAGCCGGATCCGGCGAGCAGTCCCAGCGCCTGTATCATCAACGCCAGCCCAAAACCCTTATAACCGCCGAAAGGAAGCAATGCACCCCGGCGCGCAAGCGCCGGGTCCCTCGTCGGCTCGCCGTCGGGCGCGAGGGCCACGCCTTCGGGAAGCAGCTCGCCGAGCCGCTCGCGCAGCATCACTTCGGTCATCATGTAGGCGGAGGTCCCGATGTCGAGCACGATGGGCCCGCGCGACGAGGGGACCGCAATCGCGAGCGGATTCGTGCCGAGCACCGCTTTGGCACCGCCGAACGGAGCCACCAGCGGCGAGCTGGCCGCGGTGTGGATCGCCACGAGGCCGGCCCTGGCAATCATCTCGACATAGTAGGCGCTACGCCCGCTCATCCAGGCATTGTTCACCGCAATCAACGCAATCCCATGCGCGGCCGCCTTCTCGATCGTGTCCACTGCCGCGTAATAGAGCGACAGCATCCCGACATTGTTGCCGCCGTCAAAGGCGATCGAGACGTCAGTCTCGCGCAGCACCTTCATGGGCCGGCGCGGCAGCTTGAAGTGTTCGCTCTCCGCGATGTTGAGGATCTTGGCCAGGCCCGAATATTCATAGCCGCACAGCGCGGCATCGATGACATGATTGGTGATGATGCGCGCCTCATCATGATCATAGCCCATGCCGCGCAGCGCACCCTCCGCCAGCTCCCGTGCCTCCGCGACGCTCAAGTGGATTCGGCCCGGGGTCATTTACGCCTGCCTCCTTCTAGCCTGACGCAGCTCAATCACTATCGTGATGGCCTATTTTGCACGGTAGGGCCATGCAAGAGTGCTGTTGGGACATACCGCTTCCCAATTCCTTTTTTCCGCTCGCAGGCGCTCCCCCGCGCGGCTGCCAGAAACTGATCGTCCGTGATAGCCGTCAGCCCGCCTTCCCAGGCCGTCATAGAACGGCCACCTGACGCCCGGAGCGGTTCTCCATCCCCTCACCATTGTCAGCAAGCGCGTTGTCAAATCGACACCGGGGCCTGGGCGCGGGAGATTGCAGGTCAATTTGGCTTGTAATGGAGAGCAGGACCTGTCAGCCGGCTGCACCCTGGACGCCCTACTGGACCAGCACACCCCTTCGGCTACGGAAGGCGCCGGTGAAATCGAGCGCCGGTCCCGCTGGCCGCGAGGGGGCGCATTGGCATCGAAGGATCGCAAAATCGTTCTCCCGCGCCGTCAGAATCCGGGCGAAGCCGCCCATCCTTCCGAGATCAGGGCGTCCATCGGTTCGTGGAAAACGCATCATCGTCGCTGTCGCGGAGCAGCGTTTGCATTCATCGACGCGACAACTGCTGGGCGTCCTCATCAAACTCGCAGGTGTCCTCACGATGGGGCTGCAAGCCATCTCGACTACGTTTTATTTCAATAAGGCTTTTGATGTCGTCCGGCGAATCCATGACCTGCCAATGCGTCGAAGCGTTAGGCCCCGGAGCGATTTCGGATATCCCTTTGCTGCTGGACTTCCGTATGACCTGGATAGTAGTCGCTTTCAGGTACAACAGGTCGCCGTCGCGAATCGACTTAAGTCTAACAAACCTAGAGCAGATTTTGAGTTCCTTTAGGAAGTCCTCTGCAGAGACGCCTAGGGCAATCCCCTGCTCAGATATGCCATATACGTTAGGTTCCCAAATATTGGTGGGATCTGCCTTTACCAGACCAACATGGATAGCCGTAACTTTTGCCGGATCGAAGAATAAAATTCCGTAACTATCTTTTAAAAAGATATTAGTTCCGTTGCTCATTTTGCTTGAATGGAGAAAAGATAAGTTTTGGGTCTGCCCATTAGCAGGCAAAGCATATAAAGCGATGCACGCCATTGCAACCAATCTCATAAACATCTGACTTCTCCTATACTCTAATATCCGAGCCGCCAGTATTTCATACTCAAAACTTGGCATGCATTGTACCACGTCGGTCGTTCCGGTGGCAATCCATCGGCATTCGCCTGCGCTCGCTCGAAGATATCGCGCCCAGCATCTGCAAAATCTCGGCTTCAGTTTTTGTGCCATCTGCGCATAAGGTATTGACGCTGTCCGGAGTCGATAAGCCTCGGACGCACAAAAAACAACATCCTCGGCCGCTGCCAGTTGGGGTGAGCTATCTGTCAAGCAGCGGGCTGCCGCCGCTTGATCACACCTATGAGATCGAAGTCTCCACCGAGGACAGCAGAGAGCCTACCTGACCTCCACCCGCCGACTATATCGCGGACCATGGGTGCGGGATCTTCGCGATAGCGACGAACGAGGCTTTTTGTGGTCGGCGCTGAGGTTAGCAGCTGCGCAGCAGCGGCAAACTCCCCGGATGTCGGCAAGCCCCGATCTGGCCCGGCAACGACGCTGACCCGGGCCACGATGCGGCGGGTGTTCTCCGATTTTTGATCCACTTCGAGTACATGGAGACCGGCTTCTTCCTTGAGTGTGCGGAAGGCGCCAAAGCCGGTGATGATTAGGATTGGCATGGATTTGCCGTGAAAAGAGCCAATGTCCTTGATCTGCATTCGGCGCTTGGTCGCCCATTGGCGATACATGCCAGTAAGCTGCCGGCACCACTCAACCGCATCCCCCCCTTCGACATCGATATCGAGCGCCGGATCGACACGCAGCAGCGCATCGACCGGAGCGTCGGCAGCAAGGTCAGCCATGCCTTGCCGAAGATTATAGAGCTGCAAAGCCAGCCGGCCTGCCAGCTCGCGCGAGGCACGGGCAGAATGTTCACTCGACGTGTTGTACCGCTGGAACAGGCGTCGGGCCGTTCGCGCAGCCTCGCTGATGCGATCGGCCAGTTCTAGGCTGGAAAAGACACGGTGGCGGTCGTCGCGTGACCAGATCGCGGGGTCGGCAAGCGCCAGACGAAGGCGGTCGATCTTTGCCTGCCACGGTTCGGCGGCGAGTTCCTTATCGATATCGCGCCAGGAGGAGGCGAGCAACGCACGCTCGGCGACTGATCCGCTCTGACTGAGGACAATGGCCGGCAGTGAAACGTTGTTTTCCGCATCGGGCTCGGCTACGCCGCTCGCCGCGGGCTCGGCATCCGGATCGACGAACTCGACTTCGATCTTCTTACCGTCCGATCTGACGAATAAAAACTGATCGCCTTCAGGGAACCGGTGCTCGACCAGCGTTGCCGCGAGCGGTGCCAGGAGCAGTTGATCAATGGCGCGCTTAAGTGGACGAGCGCCCATCTCAGGCGAGAAGCCTCGATCCAGCAGAAATTCGATAGCGGAGGCTTCCCATTCCACTGCCCAGGCACGTTGTCGCAAGCCGCGTCGCGCCTGGATGCGGGCGAGCTCCTTATGCAGAATACCGCGCATCAGCTCACGCGACAGTGGCTGAAAAACTATTATTTTGTCGAGGCGATTAACGAACTCAGGCCGAAAGGTCTGACCGATCGCCCGCAGTATTTGATCATCCATGAATGCGCCGGTATCGCTACGGAAGCCCAGCCCGCTCCCGCGATGGGCTGTGGCCCCGAGATTGGAGGTGAGGATGATGATGCAATGGCGAAAATCGGCTTCCCTGCCGCTGGCATCGCTCAACCGACCATCATCGAAAATCTGCAGGAACAAGTCCCAGCAATTCGGGTGTGCTTTCTCGAACTCATCGAGCAGCACCACAGAAAAGGGCTGCTTGCGGATACGGTCAATCAGCGACTCTGTTCCGCTATCATCGCGGTGGCCGAGTATCTTGGTCGTCGCTTCGACAGTTTGAAACTCGCTCATGTCGAGCCGCGTCATGCGCTCGGCTGAGCCGAAGAGAAACTCTGCGAGCGTCTTTGCCAGTTCAGTTTTACCTGTACCGGTAGGGCCGGCGAACAGGAAGACACCTATCGGTCGCCCAGGATCGGTCAATCCAGCTTTCAGCATTGCAATACGGTCAACCATCGCCTTGGCCGCTTCGTCTTGGCCCATGACGCGCCGGGTAAAGAAATCCTGTACGTGTGCCAGATTCACTCGTTGGCTGGTATCCAGGATGACCGGCGGCAGCCCGGAAAGCTGCGACAGAGTGGCGATAACGCTGTCGGCGGTCAGGGCGGTCTCGCCTGCGGCTATCGCCCGGCTGGCGGCCCTCTTTAGCAAATCCAGAACAACGCCGGGCAATTGCCGGGTGCCTAGAAAATGTTGCGCGAGATCCAACGTCGTCGCGATCGCATGCTCCGGTATGTCTGGCCCGCCTTGTTCGGTGATCCGATTTCCGATTTGCATGGCCAACGCCGATGTCTCGGTGTCATTCATCGGCTGCAGCGATATGACTTCGATCAGCGATCGCAAGGACGGCCGGGTTTGAAGCAGACGGGTCGCGGCGGCTTGGCTGCTCTCGCCAATGAGGATCAGATTGCCGGTCGCGATTGCGGGGAGAATCTGATCGATGATGCTGGCTGATTGGCCCTGATGGGTTCCGCTATCGGCCATCTGTCCGAGATCGGGCACATAATAAATCAGTTTTCGCTGAGCGTGCAGAGACGCAATGACCTTACGGATGCGACCTTCCAGCTGGCCGATATAGATCTGATCTGCCATCAATTCGCTGCCGCTGGCCGCAAAGATCGTCCACCCGTCCTGCTGGAGCCGGTCGCCGAGCAACTTGATGAACGTCGTCTTCCCGATCCGGGGATCGCCACAGATCAACAGGGAGCGCGGACGGGACTGGCGGACGGCGGATTCGGCGGTGGCGAACGGCTCCTGCCAGGCAGCCGGCAAGACCAGCAGCGGATCACGGTCGGCGGAACTCCACAGCGTGCCGACGCTGCTGAGAAACTCCCGATCGATTCTGGTGTCCTGCCAATTGCGCAAGGCGGCAAGCAATTGGGACGCAAATGAGTGCTGAATTTTCTGCAGCAGTCCGACAATTATTGCAGCGTCGTCCAGCTCTGTCTGCTTCGCTTCCAGGTACTTGCCGAAATCGGGCCGATCGCCAAGCTGGGCGCTCTGCGCGAAATAGTCATGAATGAAGCCGGGGATGACCGCGTTGTCTTGCCACCACTGCGGTGCTGCAAGAACGACAGCGCCAACAGGCGGCCGTTGCTCCAACGAAGCCAGGAAGCGAAAAGTGTACATCAGCACGTAAGGGCGCGTATTTGGAAGGTGCTGCAGCACCGAATCGCAGAGAGATTGCCGCTCCGGTCGCTCTGCCAACACCAGGAAGGCCGCACAAGCGACAGGCCAGTTGGCGCCTAAAGCATATTGGCTAAGTAGTGCCATCGTCGCGTCTGGCCGCCGAAAAGCCTCCACGACTGCCTGAAACTCCGGCATGTCGAGCAACTCGCGGGGATGGCCGACCTCCTCCGCCAAGGGTGACAGTGTTTTGGCGAGCGGCGGGAGAATTGCAGCGATCGTGTCTGCAACTGGCGCAGAACCGGCGAGGGGAGTGGGAGATTGTGGAGGCGGTGGAGTTGATGGGGCCGTTGCCTCGGGCGCTGCCGTCGCCTTATGCGTGCCGGTGGTATGTGATGCCCGAACGAAATTGAATCGCAGCAGCACGATACAAGACGCGATGCCCGCCAGGGCCCCGGCGACCATGCTCCATAAAATATTCGACATGTTCCCGCCTTAGCAGACCTGCAAACCGCACTTCAGGGAGACAACAAAGAGATGCTTTTGACAAGCAGCGGCACAAGGCGAGTGTGCCCGTGAATTGTCGTGCAGGACCGGCAGTGACGGCGGCTCTGCAGCTGTATCCAGGGCGCGTGCACAAGTTCTAAGCCGGTAAGCTCTGCGCAGGTGGTTGGCCGCTCGCGCTGTCTGTGACTTTGTCACATTAGTGCCCAACGGACTCGATCCGCGACTTGCCGGACGCCAGACTTTCGAGCGATCTGCGGTCAATGACACCAATGTGCCCACGTTCGGCCTTGATCCAACCACGACGCTGGAACTCCTGAAGTTGGCGACCGATGACCTCTCGCGCACTGCCGAGTTCGACCGCCAGCTGCTGATGAGTAGTCTCGACGTCGCCGGCCTGACCGGGAGCTTCTTTGCCAGCCTTACATCGATACGCGCAAAGGCAACGTCGTTGATGATATTGAATAGTTCCCGCAATCGCGACGAGTACGAGGCGAAGACAAACCTGCGGAAGGCTGACGAGCGCCCCATGAAGTCTTCGAACGCGGGTCGAGGCACGCCGACGGCTTGCACGTCAGTTTCAGCGATGCCTTCGGCAGAATAGTCATCGTGCGCCAAAAGACAGGCCAGGGTCATGATGCACGTCTCACCTTGCGTGACGCGGTAAAGCACAATTTCTTGTCCTCCCTCGGAAACCTGCTGAACCCGAACGGTTCCGTCCAACACGAGCAGCAGGTTCTCCGCCTTCATATCTGCAGCAAAGACGACAGTATCTTTCGGCACTCGTAGGATTCGGCTGCGCTCGACGAGGGCTCGCTCAATTCCGGGGTCCAGTCGATGCAGGTCCGCAAACCGTTCGGTCCAGTTCTCAGGCATTGCGAAGGCGTCATTCCGAGATATTCGGCCGCCTCACACTTCGGCGTCCCCAACTGCATCAGCCAGGTCGCCGCCGTGTGCCGCAAGACATGCGGCGTGACCCACCGGAGCCCTACCGCGTGTGCCAGCGCTCGGAACGCCTTGTCCACGTCCTTGACCGGCTGGCCGTTCCACTCGATCACGTAGCGTTGCCCGGAGCGTTGCCAGCGCCGCATATGGGCAAGAAGACGTTGAGGCAGCGGGGCGGCCGGCCGGCGCTTCTTCGTCTCCCGCTGGCCCGCGGGGCGCCGATAGAAGATGCCTCGGGACAGGTCTACCCAACCCTTACCGACCGTGGGCTCCAACGCGGCGCCGCAGATGGCAGCGGCTCTGGTGCCCGTATAGAGGCCGACCAGAATGAGCCGCGTCAGGTGGCGCCGGGATTGGCGCCCCGTCGGGTGGCCTTTCTGGACCTCCCGGTAGCACCAGGCGGCCCATAACAACTTGGCGGCCTGCGACCGCGTCAACCATTCCTCTGGCGGGACGGACTTGTCCGGCAGCACCACGCTGATGATCCGATCACAATGCCCTTCCTGCCGATGATGATTGACGGCTGCGCGGAGCTCTTCGAGATCGCGGCGCGCGCCGGCTTGCGTCTCGCGGCTGCGGGCGTAAGCACGGCAGAGCTCACTGTGGTTGCCCGATGCATGGAGGCCGGCACCCTGGTGATGTCCGCTGGCCTCAACGCGTTGGCGTTTACCGGCGGCGCGTTCGACGCCGGGCATTGGGCACAAATTGCCTTCGGGTGTTTGGTGCCGGCGGCGATCAGCGGAGCCACGTACATCCCGGCCCGGCTTGCGCGGCGTTGAGGCGTCACGGTCAATGACGAAATTCGTCATTCCCCATGGTGCGTCGAAGGGTTATCCCGTTCCCCTGCCCGGTGTTGGCAAGGAGGATTGGCAATGCCTGGACCTGATTTCTTCGTGGTTGTTGGTGGTGCTATTTTCGGGGGAATAATCAGATGAAACTACTAGCCATCATCATTTCCGGCCTGACATTGGCGTCGTGTGCAATGACTTGGGTGAAGCCGGGTGCAACAGCGGACATGCTGAAAACCGATCAGGCTCAATGCCAGTCTGAAGCCACCAAGGCCAAGGCCACGGGTGCCAATCCAGATATCGGGCAGATTGGCATCAACATGAACCAGATTGAGCGAACCTGTATGCGGGCTAAGGGCTGGGAGCTGCAAAGGGTCGAGCAATAAGGCGCCCGTCGCACGAACGGCGTAACGCGCCACCTCGGCGGGCTTGTGCATCGGGATCGACACGACTTCGCGGCCGCCGTCCGTCCACGACTTCAGCTGTGAATGAAGCCCAAACCAGGCCGAATGGGTCTGCATCGGGGCGCTGACGGTGCCGACGACAAATCCCGGGATTGCGTTGTATTGTGCGGCGAGCCGGCGGGCGAGCGCGATCAGCTTGCTGTTGCGGTACAGGAAGTACGCGTCATCCTTCGCGTCGCCCGTTTCCCTGCTGTGATTGCGGAACGTCACGGCGATGATGTAGAGCTGGCCGTCCTTCTCGGCCAGGATGTCGAAGCATTCGAAGTTGTGGCGGCCGAGGCGCACGCGCCTCGGATGCCTACACGACGGAGAAGACCCGTCCCCTGCTGATCGAGCTTCAATGAGGGCGAGGTGCGGGCGCCTCGGATGCAGGGCCCTGTTGTCGTGGCCGCGGCGCCGTTCCCATTTGCTTCAATGAGGCCGAGGCGCGCGCGCCTCGGATGCCCCTACCCTACAAGCGCTTGCGCGCTCAAGCAATCCGGCCATGTTTTCGAGGGGTGCGCGACCGCGACCGACGTGGCATCCGGATCACTGCGATCTCTTCACGATGTCAAACAGCCCCGTAACTGCAACAGCTTAACAATGATTCGAGCGGAGGCAGCTATTTCGTCGTCACCTAGGGCCTCGAAACATCTCGGCAAGGACAGCAATGATGTCAATCGTGATGGCGAACCACGATTGGCGGCTGATCTATGCTTCCTTGCACTATTTTCCCCCCTCGTTCATTTAACGGTCCGAGCCGGCCAAACGGTAGTTACTTCAAGCCCGCGCCGCCAATGGCAGCGCGACCACTTCGGGCGCGCAAAGACAAACCCCGCCCGTCTGGCACATTGAAGGTCAAGGGCTCGACGCTACCGCTGGTGGATACGGCACCGGCACGCGCCAACGATAACATGGGCGCGACCAGCAGATACAGCAGCAGATTCGCCGCGCTTGCCGGCGGCTACGCCGCTGGCAAACTCGCTTGCAACGAAGGCGAGCGGAGCCAAAACGCGGATGTGGCGCTCGCCGAGAAACTCGCATTCGGCAATCTCGGACTCGGATAGACGCTCGACCTTTGCCCCAGCCGCGAACGCCTCCGACGAAACACAAAGACCGCCCGGGAGACCCCGCGTCCTCCGAAATAATCCTCTCTCGTTGATCCGCATCAAGGGTAATCCCCGGTCGACCGCTATTTTATTATGATCAAATGGGGAGTGCGATCGTGACGGAAAGTCGAGATTTTCACTTCGGTAGTCGGCTTCTGAGTGTGAGGGCGGTAGCCTTCAACGAAGGCTGGCGCGTTCGTGTGTTCGATGGGGACCGACCGGCGACCGACGTTGTGTATACGGTCGCGCACGAGAACATGGCTGATGCTTCTATGGCCTCGATGCACCTCGTGGATGAATTGATGACCGTCGCTCAAGACGATATCGAGGAGGGGCGGGTGAAGCTCATTCCCAGAACAAGCCCCTATTAATCGTAATAAGTAGGTAGGCACTCATGCGGCAGCCGCGCGCGAACATTAAAAGCGGCAACGCGCCTCGCAATCAGGCGAGACGCAAAGCGATATTTGAAGGAAGGCTTCTGGAAGAAGGATCGAACTTTTTTCGGGGTCGCGCTGCAAGGACGGCATCGATGATTTTTTTGATGCTCTCCAAAGCGATGACCACGTGCGGTCCAAAGGCTTCCTAGCGGCTTATGTTGGCGCTAAGCCCGCCCACTTGCCCGTCCAGCAATCCGCGAAAGTCAAACTGGTTATCAACGTCGAAACCATTAAGGCGCTCGGAATCACTTACACCACTGCCGCTTCCGGGTCGCGCATACCCTAT
>JASHRR010000455.1 GCA_030037185.1 Xanthobacteraceae bacterium
AGCTGCTTTTCAATAGCGGTCGGTCGCATTTCGATGTCGGCGAAATGCGACGAATGCTCATTGTGCGTGGCATCGCCAGCCACCGCGGGAATGCTGTTGTCCGGCTCATCTGCCATATCCGCGACCTCTACTCCGCTGCCGCCCAGACCGGTTCCGGATGCGGGTTCGCTGCGTATTCGTCGATGCGCCGCTCGATCTCGTGCCGGAAGTGGCGCAGTAACCCTTGCACGGGCCAGGCGGCGCCGTCACCGAAGGCACAGATCGTGTGCCCTTCGATCTGCTGGGTGACCTCCATCAGCATATCGATCTCGCGCCTGTGGGCGCGCCCTTCGGCCATGCGCACGAGCACGCGCCACATCCACCCCATGCCTTCGCGGCACGGCGTGCATTGGCCGCAGCTCTCGTGCTTATAGAAGTACGAGATGCGGGCGATGGCGCGCACGATGTCGGTGGATTTGTCCATCACGATCACGGCCGCCGTGCCGAGGGCGGACTTGACTTCCCTGGTGCCGTCGAAATCCATCGGCAGCGGCACGCATTGCGCGGCCGGTATCAGCGGCATCGAGGAGCCACCGGGGATCACCGCCAAGAGATTGCCCCAGCCGCCCCGCACCCCTCCGGCATGCTTCTCCAGCAGCTCGCGAAGCGGAATGCCCATGGCCTCTTCAACATTGCAGGGAGCGTTGACGTGGCCCGAAATGCAGAAAACCTTGGTGCCGGTGTTGTTCGGCCGGCCGATGCCGGCAAACCATGCGGCGCCGCGCCGCATGATGTCGGGGACGACCGCAATCGACTCCACGTTATTCACCGTGGTCGGACAGCCGTAAAGGCCGACATTGGCTGGGAACGGCGGTTTGAGCCGCGGCATGCCCTTCTTGCCCTCGAGGCTTTCCAACAGCGCGGTCTCCTCGCCGCAGATGTAAGCGCCGGCCCCGTGGTGGATGACGATATCGAAATCCCAGCCGTGAACGTTGTTCTTGCCGATCAGACCCGCCTCGTATGCCTCGTCGACGGCCGCCTGCAGGCGCTCGCGTTCGCGGACAAACTCGCCGCGCACATACACATAGCAGGTGTGAGCGGCCATGGCGAAGCTCCCGATCAGGCAGCCCTCGATCAGAAGGTGCGGATCGTGCCGCATGATGTCGCGATCCTTGCAGGTGCCGGGCTCGGACTCGTCGGCATTAACCACAAGATAATGGGGCCGGTCGCCCACCTGCTTGGGCATGAACGACCACTTTAGCCCGGTCGGAAAGCCGGCGCCGCCGCGCCCGCGCAGCCCTGAATTCTTGACCTCGTTGACGATGGCGTCGCGGCCTTTCTGAAGGATCGCCTTGGTGCCATCCCAGGCACCGCGCGCGCGGGCACCGGCCAGGCGCCAGTCGCCGCGACCATAGAGGTTGCGAAAGATGCGATCCCTGTCAGCGAGCATCGGTTACGCCTTGCCGGACGATGACCCCCCTTCCCTAACCTGCTCCTTCCCCGCCCTTGCCTCCCCCGCCTGCGCGGGAGGGTGAGGACGGGGGGAGGCAGATAGGGGGGAGGCAGATAGGGGGGAGGTCAAAGTGGTGTCGCCGCCGAGCGGAGCGGAGAATTGCCGCCCGTTCTGCGGGCCGGGCTTCACGCTTTCGCCGCGGGCGATCGCGTCGAGCACGTTCTGGAAGGACGCGGCGGTCAGATCCTCGTAGGTGTCCTTGCCGATCTGGACCATCGGGGCGTTGACGCAGGCACCGAGGCACTCGACCTCCTCCCAGGAAAAATCCCCGTCGGGTGAAACGTGCAAGGGCTCGTGGTGAATGCGCCGCTGGCAGACTTGTCTGATCTCCTCGCCGCCGCGCAGCAGGCACGGCGTCGTGCCGCACCATTGAACGTGGGCTTTGCGGCCGACAGGCGCGAGCTGGAACATGGTGTAGAAGGTTGCGACTTCGAGCACGCGGATCGGCGCCATGCCGAGCAGGTCGGCGACGTATTCGATCGCCGCGCGCGGGGTCCAGCCGCCCCACTGTTCCTGGGCGCGCCACAGGACCGGGATCACCGCAGAGGCCTGCCGGCCGCCCGGATATTTGCCCATCTCCCGCTTCGCCCAGGCGAGATTCTCCGGCGTGAAGGCGAAGCTCGCGGGCTGCTGGTCGGAAGGGGCGAGGCGACGGACGGACATTTGGCTAAGGCCCGAGCGATGCGGCAGCGGCAACTAAACTTGCGGGCGGATTGAGAGCGGTTTCGCGATCGGCAACCTGCCGCGCGCGATGGCAGAGATAGCGGTAGCGGCCCGCTCGTGCGAAGTCCACCAACTTGGCATCGACGTCGTCACCTTGGCGCGGCCGAGATCGCAGCGCGGCCGCGACCACCGGCGACGCCGCAATCATCGCCTGCCGATCCAATTGGGCCCCGCAATGGGCCGCAACCGGTATCGGCAGGGTCTTCCCGCTGATCCTGACACCCGGGAGACCGATGAAAATCAGGCAAGGCGCTGGCGCACGCACCGCACCGCCTTTAGCCCGGTTATGTGCGATCGTATCGGGCGGCCTCGCAACGATCCCGCCACGGCAGCGCTCATCCGGCTGTGGTTGCGACCCTGCCAGGATCTCATCGCCAGTGATGCGAACTTTCGGGAGCGCTGACACCGTCACCGGTCCACCTCCCCGAACACGATATCGAGCGAGCCGAGAATCGCTGAC
>JASHRR010000456.1 GCA_030037185.1 Xanthobacteraceae bacterium
AAGTGGGCCGAGCGGTCCCCCGAGATCTGTGCTGGTCATAGTGGTCACAGTGACCAAGCATTGTACGCCTATGGTCGTCATGACGCGTCCTCGCGCAGCCGGATGCCCGTGTACACGGAGGGGCGCTTATCCGTCTCCTCGCTGCGCGGACGCTGCTTCTGCACGGACGGGCAGGCGGCCCGCAGATCGCGACCGAAGTGGGCCTTGTCAAATTTCCGATGCTCTGAAAGCTCGCACCACCGCTTGTAATCGGCATAGAGCTTATCGACCGCAATCTCGCTGTTAGCCTCGACCTTGCACCGCTCACGCACGAATGCGCCGACTGGCGAGGCCAGGTCCTGCATCTGCGCGATGGCCTGGTCGGCAGCCTCAAAACGGGTGAACTGGTTCTTGTTGTCGATGGTGAGCCGGCGCAAGCCC
Source organism: Xanthobacteraceae bacterium (assembly GCA_030037185.1). The sequence goes on from JASHRR010000456.1 coordinate 421, forward strand.
TGGAGCGACCAGTTGAGGATGCCAGTGAGCTCAGTGCGAAGCTCCTCTTCAAGTTTGTGGTTCTCTCGCCCGAGCCACGACTCCTTCGTCAGCAGCAGCACGAGGCGCCCGACGATGGCGACGGAGGCATCGCCCAAGCGCGGCAGTTCATTAGAGACGATGTGCAGGCGGACCGGTAGCTTGCCGCTCCACTGATCGCGATATTTGCGGTCGACCGTCAGCGTGTCCTCGCCGCTGATCGACAGGAGGCGCTCGATCACGATGGCCGAGTTCTTGCCGCCGCCGGAACGGGCGTCGCTGATGATCGCGAGCGACTTTCCGAGCAACGGTGCCAAGCCGAAGTCGGTGCCGAGCGAGTTCAGGGTCGGCCCGCAGACGTTGCGCTTGCCGATCAGCGCCGTGAGGATTCGCGCAATCACACCCTTGCCCCCGCGTGTCGGTCCTACCATGAGGAGGATCTTGTGCAGGTCGGTGCGGCCGCTGATGACATAGCCGAACCATTCGCCGAGCACGTCGATGGCGGCGGCGTCGTCTTCGTCCGGCCAAAGTTCGTCGAGGAAGCCGAGCCACTTCGTCGATTCGGGTGCATGCGGATCGTAGGGAAACGGCACGCTCACCTGTCCGAAATACAGCGGCGTATGAGGATAGAGCTCTAACGACGCCACGTCGAGCAGGCCGTTGCTGGTCGCCACGATGGGACCGGTCTGGCGGCCGTCCATCCAGCAAGGCTGCTCAAAGTCGTCGCCCAGAATGACGAGCGAGCTCAAAGCTTCCAGCAAGTCGCTTATCTTGTATCTGTTTGGCGACCACGGCTTGGTTTCTCCTTCATCGTCGAGATACACAGCATCGGCTGTGAACTCATAGAGCGATGCGCGAACCGTGCGGGGATGTACCTCGATCCAATGTGTCGTTCGCCACATCCACCAGGACCCGCACCAGTGGCGTAGCATCAGCACGCTGCCGTTGTGCAGACAGCGACTATCGATGAACCGGCGCGCCGCTGCTATTGGATTCGACGGGGCCGGCAATCTCAGTTTGCGTTCGAGAGCGCGGTCTTTGTCCGGATCGCTGGAGCCGTCGACCGGACGGGCACGATCGCTCATGTCGCGCACGCCCTCCACGCCCTCCTCTCGATGGATATCGTTGGCGTCGCGGCTCATTTCGACGCCTCCGCAATCCTGACCTCGATCCCTCGGCCGGCAAGGGAATGGGCGAGCCTCGATGCGTACAGTTCGCCGGCAGGGTCGGCCTCCTGAAAGATCGTGACTGCCTCGACGTAGCTGGGCACATGTGCCGCAAGCGCCGGCATCCGATTCGCCGCACCGGCGACCGACACACCGAGCCCGGTGCTTGAGAGAACGGACAATCCGCTTTCAATGCCTTCCACAACAGCCATGCCGAGCAGGTCGTTGACCGGCGCAAGCACAATGGGCGAGCCCATCGAGCGGCCGACCATGATTTTCGCGTCGTCGCCGCGCTCGCGGTCAGAGCCGTCGGTCAGCAGCCGCGTCAAGTGGACACCAGTAATGTTGTCGTCGGAGATTGCGACGACGCCCGGCTCGGGCTCATCGGCTACACCGAATGCCGCGATCATCGTCGGCGGATACTCGCCATTTGCGGGGAGAAAACCGAGCGTCGCCAGCGACGGTCCATGATAACCGCGGTGTTTCAGGTAGGTCTCTGCCACGGTTCCGGCGACAGGCTGACGCCTCTTCCACAGCCGCAGCGCCAGGCTAAGCCGTTCAGCGCGGTGCCGGCGCTCTGCCTCCTCCGCATCGGCGCTCTGCTTCGCCAACTCGACCGGATTGGGTTGTCTGCAGCGAGCGACGGTGTCGATCTTCTCGCCGGTCAGCAACTCGACAGCGGCGTGAAAGCCGACACCGTCGACCGCCATGACGAATGCGATTACGTTGCCCTTGAGGGCGCACTGGCGGCAGTTACAGATCCCCTTGCGGAGATTGATCGAGAACCGGTCGACGCCACCGCAAATCGGGCACGGTCCGACTCGCTCGACGCTGGACACTCGCTTCAGTTTGAAGCCGCGGCGGGCGCATTCATGCTCGATGGGCTTGGCGCGTGCGGCGTGGATGAGATTGGCGAACATCGGGTGTTACTCCGAGGTTGCCGCCGGGTCTGGTCAGGGATTGCGCTGCTGTGCTATGGAGGGGCGCGGAATCGACTCACACTTGCTGCACAGCAGAGCCGTCCCCGGACCAATCCGAGGCGGCTTTCTTTTACGCGGTGTGGCGAGAAACTTTGGGAATTAGGATTTTCATGGAATTCGGCCTCCATTGTTTTCTGTTCTCGGCCTTATGGTTCAAACCTTAGCGCACAGACGGGCGTAGCGAACAGCCCTATGCTGCTATGTCGATAAACGGCGATGACGGGTTAGCAGTCCGCCGGCCGCCTTCGGCTTCAATCAGTGCATGCAGATCGATCCGTGAACGGGAGCCTTCACCGCCTGATTCAGATAATGCGGCAGCACCTTCTCTTTGATCTGGCGGGCCGCCACCTGGCGACAATCACGGCAATCGATCGACGCGACCGTGTCTGCTACCAGCATGCAGTGAAGGATCATCCGTTCCTGTGTTTCGAGATGCTGTGCGTTAATGAGGGTGTGAATTTCCTCGCATAGCTTGTGGATTTCCGGACCGTCCATGCTGTTCTCCTCTGTGTCTCATCGGGCGCTTCGATCGGCCTCGCGATTTCGGCTCCTGGCCCAGGCGACGATGGTCGAGCGGACCCAGGTCCGGCACTCGGGGCTCGGCTCCGCGGGCTCCAACAATCTGTACTCGTAGGGCGGCGAGTGTCCGAACATCTCCACGAACTTGACGTTCGGAAAGCCGGGCCGCTTGTATCCCCGCTCGCGCGCGATCCATGAGACCATGCGGTACCACGTGCGTTTGTCGACGGCGGCCGGCGCCATGGTCAATGCCGTGGCGGGCACGGGCTTGCTGCCGTTGATCTCGACCAGTTCGCCCTTGGCCGTGATGACGGCCTTCCTCCTCGCGGCCGATCCGCAGTGAGGGCATGGCTTACCGACCTTGCGGAGCGTGCCGCAGTCCGGGCAGGCCTTCACCCTGGCGTCCTCGTCCCTCTCGCGCGCGTCCTCGTCCGTGTTGCAGTGGGCGCTGTCGTCGTGGTCGAGCCGCCATTCGATGCGGTCATCCGGCATGCCAACCCTGGGGAAGTGTCCGCCATGGTCGAGCACGATGAGGTCCTTCTTGCCCGGCGCCGACCGTCTGCCGCGGCCGAGCATCTGCCACAGCAGGCCGAAGCTCCTGGTCGGTCGGGCCAGGATGATGGCGCCGACGTCGGGGCAGTCCCAACCTTCGGTAAAGACACCGCAGTTGGTCAGAACCCTGACCTCCTTTGTGGCAAAACGGGCAAGCACCGCCTCGCGCTCGTCGAGCGGCGTGCCGCCGTCGATGTGCTCGCATGACACGCCGACGGCGATGAAGCGGTCGCGGATATGCTTGCTGTGCTCGACGTTCGCCCCGTAGGCGACGGTCTGGCGGTCCTCTCCGTGCCTGAGCCAGGTCGTCGCGATGTCCGCGATCAGCTTGGGTTGATCGACGCATTGCGCGAGCCGGT
>JASHRR010000457.1 GCA_030037185.1 Xanthobacteraceae bacterium
CGAAGAACTGCTGGTTGTTCTCCGCGCAAGCCTCCTCTTCCATCGGTCGCTGAACACGATCGTAACGCTGCATTACGGACCACGGCGCGTTGAAAGCATCCGAATCTTCGAAAACGATGTTCACTTGCAGCACCTTGCCGCCGTCGACCAGTTTGAAGCGCTCGACGACGTGCAGCTTCTCGGTATGCGGGGTGCGGAAACTATCGACGAATGTCTTGTCGTTGAGCCCGATCGTATCGACTACCAGCGTGTCGCCTTCGTAGTGGCCGACCGACTCGCCATACCACGACGGCTTCGGATTGGCCGAATGAGGCACGTCGAGATAGACGTGCCGAACCTGGTGGTCGTGCTCATATAGCATGACGACTTCGTTCGGCGTCTGGACGAAGTAGAGCGGCTGGAAGCCGTAGAGATGAAACGCCGGAACGCCGGCCGGCATGCAGTGCGAGCTCGGCGTAAAAGCGAACTTTCCGGCCAGCACCTCCGCATTGTCCTGCTTCATACGTTCCACCACCCAGGGCTTGAGAATGGCGGCGTTGCCGAGATCGGCCAGATAATAGTTTGGTTGCTTGCCGGTCCGGTTACGATCTTGATTGCTGACATGCGGATGGGCGGGATCGTTATGCAGGGGACTCGTTCCGCCGGGAACAATGGAAAACTCTGTGTTAAAGTGGAGCCATCCGGCATTGTTCGATGAGAAGTCGGGCGGTGAGGCTTTTTGCTGCGCTACGACGCCCACGGTGAGAGTCACATAGACCAGGCCTGTCAGGATGCCGCGGGCAAACACTTTTGCGGACGACTCGAACGTCGACATCGCTCCGTCTCCCTCTCGTTTCGACGGCACCAGCCGTCTGATGCAAAAATCGCCGATGGGAAGCGGCATGAACCCCCTCCCAGCGTGGCGTTGGAACTGTAGATTAGCAGTGTTTCCCGCCCATCACGAGTGCGTTGTCGGTATGTTGGTCGCGTAGCTCGGTCGGATCAGAATTGGCGGCTGAAGTCAGTGTGACCCGGTGGACTTCACGGATGGCGGCGATGCAATAGCCTCTTTATCCCGCTGGTATAAAATTCGGGTCACATCGAAGCCCGAGGCGGGCTGGAGGCGTGGGACGTCGCGGGCCTCCCGGTGACAAGGCTGAATTAGCGGGCGCTGTTCACCGATCAGCGGCTTGGTCCGGTTGCGGACGGAAACCTTCCGCGCAGGTTACGCGGTCGGCGAGTCCCGGGAGGCGGTCGGCAACCGGATGTTTGCCGGCGTGCCGCAAACCAGGACGCGGACGGCGGTTGCGCCCAAGGAGGCGCCGCATGGATCGGCCCGAAACCATGTAACAGGAACGCTTTCAAGCGCGGCTGCTACACCGCAACGTGATTGCCAGCCGGCGCGAGGTCACACCGCTCATTCCGCCCGGCCTGCGCTACCGAGGAGGCGACCTGAGGCAGCGCAAAGCGGATCGGTGCCAGGCCAATCGGGACCTACTGGTTCGGCATGAGTGGCGGCGAATCGATGTAAAGGATTTGGTGAGAAGAACTTGAGGTCTCGAGGTGAGGGCGACCTCTGGGACGCCCCGCTTTTTTTCAGCACTCCCCCGTAAGCGACACTATTTTTTTCACCGGCTTTCTAACAGCACGCCTTTGCATCAGTCATTTGCCGATCGAATACTCGATTCCGTACTCGGCATCCCCTGGTGCACCACCCGGCCTCGGATCGATGTTGATGACTTGTCGAATAACACCCTGGATTCCCGCAAGCCGTCCCGTGCCGCCCGTAATGTGTCCGACCGTCGTGGCGGTTATCTTGCTCGATGCGCTCTGCACAACGGATGTATAACGGGCAAAGACCTTATCGCCATTTTCCAACACGAACACAAAATAGCCAGTCGTGTTTCCGTTGCCGTCGGCTATATCGGCGGTCCCACGTATGAAAAACTCGATAATCTTAAGCCCGTTGATGGTCGGGGCATTATCAGGAAGCACGGAGTGATCGTCGAAGAGCCGTACGATATGGTTGTGCGCGTCGCCCACATCGACATTTTGTGACACGGTGAATTTGGTGTTTTCAGCTGGAACCTTGAAGGAAACCTGCTGTTTCTGTTGGGCAAGCACATTGCTCCCCAGGAAAAGCAGGACAACAGTCGTCAAAGTGCTAAGTGGTTTCATTGTGATATTCTTTTTTTGGTAAATGAAGTGGAAATAGGACGCTATTTGTCGCTTTGCTCATTTGCCGATCGATTAGGTGCCACCAGTGATGTATCCGACTTGTGGGCCCGCGAGCTTCTCCGTGTTCCTCTGCACAACGGCAGCAGAAACCTGTTGCTTTTGCTGGGCAATGGTACCCCTCGATGCGCCAAGCTGGGCCTAGCGCATCGCAGTGCGGCACTAGGTCAGTAGCAAACGCGCGTCCCGTTCACCGACTTCACGCACAGCACCCGACTTCCCTCGCCATCCTCACCCGCGGCAGGTGCACTTGTGCTCGATGCAGTAGCAGTCGCGTTTGGGAGAGAAATCCTCCCCGAGACGCATTCGCGCAGGAATCTTTGGAAGTGCCCTCGGCTGGATTGGGATATGTGCCCCACACGGTCGGTGGCGAGTTTGAAACAACTATCCCAGACTTGATCGGCAAAAGCCGGAGCGGCGAGGGAGCACAATACGGTAGCGAGTAATAGGCGTTTCATTAGGTTTCTCCTGAAATTGGGCCGTGTGGCCCCGACCGCGTCCGAGGTCCTGTCGGGCGCGCTCAATGCAACACGGTACTGGTGATCTGTTAGCCTGGTTCCGGAACCACGCGCAGCTGGGCAAGCGCACTGCTTCCCCGTAGCGACAGCCAGGCAAAGCAGTGCGGCCGTAGCTAAGGTACATCGCATTTGCATGATGGTTCCTCCCTCTGATGATCAATCCGATCACTGACTGGTGGCAGTTGGTGGCGTATAGGTGGTGATTGTGCCCTTTGCCTTCTCCATTGCCCCCTTTGAACTCATCAGCGGTCATCAGCGGAAGGACCAGCCCCTTAGTCAAGTTCCCAGTAGGCGATATTATAAAGCCAAGTGCGGTGATAGCTGCATCATTGAGTATTTGTGCGATAACCATTCCGTCGTATTCACCGCCCAAACGGAAGAAAGAGACGACTTCTAGTTTTCAACCGAGCGACTCGTACAGCTTAGCGAGTTGCGCCGAACGATCCTGGGGATTCTCCCTCATTGACTTCACCGCTTGATCTGAATATTTGAAAAGGTCCAGATAGCGATGCGGGGTGCTGGATTGTTGTGCCATCGCAGGCAACGCGGATACAGTCGTGATGGCAGAGGCAATCAAGAGCGAGTGAATTCTCATTGTATTCCCTTCCGATCTAAGCTGTCGTTCGTATTGTTGCTTCGCCGCGTCCCGTGAACGTTCAGCTAGTCATTCCGGCGATCGAAATCCGATCCCCGGCATGTGGGATGCCGAGTAGCAAGGAGTAGTGACCTCCCAAAGGTCGTGCGAAGTTTCAGGCTAAAGACCCTCAAAAAAAATCGTCAGTAAGAGTGAAATGGCTTGCCGATGGCAACTTCGCTACCCATTTCGCGCGGGCGCTATCGTCTTATCCCCAAAGGGCAAGCTATGGAATACATCACTAAGGTGGACTCTATGTGATGTGTTACGTCCCGTATTAACCTTACCGTGCATGTTGCACCTGTCGCGCTATCTTGGCGTTGCCCCTCTCCGATCCGCGGCCCTCCAGAAAGGCGCATGGGCTCCCAGAGCTGATCGATGAATGCAGGCGTGGTTACAGCAACAATCGAAAGAGCATCAATTAACAAGCTCATTAACATGCTCATTTGGTAAACAGTCGTGAGATACTTAGCGGAACGCGTTTTGTCTTGATCCATTTGGACTATGCACTTCGAGTTTACTCACACCAAAAAAGATATATCGCGAGAAAATTACCCCTTTCTCTTTGCGGCTGCATGGGGGAGGGTGTTTTTTTCGTTGTCGCGCAGGAACGCAACGGCTTCACAATGATGCGGCCATTTCTGCTTGAGGTCGCGGTGAGTGATTTCGCCCTTGCAGCGGGTCACCGCCGTATCGGCATCAACCGTCGTCAGCGAGGCGTAGTTCACCTGTTCGGACCAGTAATCGACCCCCACCAGTAAGGAACCCGCGTTCAAAAAAAGGAGGCCGCCAACTCAGGCGGTTCAGGGGGAGGTAAATGCCCGGATATGGGCGTCATTTCCCAGCAATGTTCGTGCCATCCGGCGGTCCGGACAAGTCTCCCACCCTGGTCAGTTGACCCACGGCAAGTGACTGACCATGACCAAGGCACCTTTCCCCTTTAGATGGGGTGTGCGGAGGTGGTTCGGCGGCCCTACAAGTTTGATCGTGGTCAAACTTGCTATCTATTTTTCGTGCAAGCGCAAGACTAGCCGCCAGCCAACAATGCTCGATGCCGCCATTCCTCCTCCGCTGCCCGAACACGGGCTTCCGAGTGCAAGGGTTCGCTGCGGACGACGGCGAATCCGGCCGTCTTGCCTGTCTTCGGATTGACGAGATGCACTGATCCGCATGCAACGCAGGTAACGCTCACAAAGACATCGTCGGTCTCTTCCCCCGGCACGCCGTGACGTATTGGGCGAGTAGATACCGAATCCGCAGGCTCTCGGCGCCGCTGGTCTGACTGCCATCTACATGGGCAAGATCAACCAAGACCCGGTCAATCAGGCAATACTGAACCTTGGCATTGATGTAGCAAAGCTAGAGCGCAAGATCCGCAACATCGAGTTGACCGACCGGGAGTACGACGATTTCGCCCGTATTGCCGGTCGGCTTGCCAAGATGCGGCTGGATACCATTGTCAGGTCAGTCGATTGGCAGACGTGGCCGCCGCAGATCCGGCACGACGTGATTGCCGAAGTCATCAAGCGGTCCCGAACCGTTGCGGAGGGACAGCTATTTGCCAAGTACCCGCACATCCCAAGAGACGCAGCGAAGGAGAGGCGGAAGCTTAAGACCGGCGAGGTAATGCCCGAGCCGATTCACTGAGCGGTTGGCTTCCGCACCGTCGTTCCCGCGATCAACAGCAAGCCACGGCCGCCGTCCGGAGCCCAACTGCACCTCGGCGGGTCTCGCCAGCCGCGCCAGATGCTCCGCGGATTTGTTAGCCGCGTCAACCATGCTGCATGTTAGCCGACGGAGCCAGGGGAGGCCTATCGGTCCGAATCCCGGCTCCGTTCATAGCACTCGTTGACGGCCAAGATGCACGTAGGTCGAACCAGTACATTCCGGGCCCCTGCGTGTCGTTATCGCGGTTCGAAATATCACCGCCCCGACTTCATACCGCCCGACCGGACCAGACGATTGATCCGGCCGGGCGGGGTTGACGACCCTGACTCCCATGTGCCGGTCGGGTCGGTCATCCTGGTGCACGGCAGACATGCAGATGGGATGCCGCTCTCCCGCACTATATATCACAGCATATAGCGTCCAGTGCGTGGACGCATCCCCTCAAACGCATAACCCGCCAGCATCTCGACATGCTACCTCCGCGCCGCTGGATGATCCATTTGGGTCATGACAGCAAGAAATCTCTCCCAGCATACTCGCGTGTACCACGTGCAAGGCACGGCGGCATCGTCATCCGCTCTCCATTTCGAGAGCAAGGTCCCGATCTTCCGTCCCCAATTGCCGCGGGAGATTGGGACCGCTTACGCTTCTTTGAGGCTGTGCCTGTTTCCACCGCGGTATCGCCGAACACTTTTACCGAGTCATCATGGTCGAAGGCGACCGTATCACCCCGCTTCATAAAGGGGATGAAGTAGACGCGAATTGTTTCTCTTCCGTCGAGCGGCTTTTCGTTGCCTCCCGTAGATAAGAGCCTCGCATCTTGGTCGTAAAGTTGCGAGAGTCGGTCGGCATCATGTGAATTGAAAGTCCTGATCCATTCTTCGAATCGTGCATGAACGTCTTCCGCTGGTCCGGCGCACGCAATTCCAGCAGTAAGCATGAAACAGCAGGCGGCAAAGACTATCTTCATCTCTCTTGTCCCTTCGATAGGCTGCGCCGCCATCGCACGATGGCGCAGAAAAGCGAGGTAGTGATCAGTTTCCGGGACAGCTAAAGACGCCGCGCATGCGTCCGCAAGCGCCCCTCACCTCGTCGATGCGGCCGTATGAGCCCCAGACCGGACCAGCAGTGCGAGGACCGAGCGGCGCGAGGTAGACCGGTGTCGGTGCCCGTGCCAGTACCGGCGCCAGATGGTGGCGATGGTGATGACGTTTCGCCGCGAAGCATGGCGAAGCAGCGGACACGAGTGCGAGTGTAAAACAAAAGGTCTTCATCAAGGAGAATCTCCATCGGCGAGCCGATCTCGCCCCACAACGCCGCGGTAACGGCGCTGAAGGCCGCGCTCAGTCCGCCGCTGCTGTCGACCGAGGTATAAAGAAGGATGCGCCGACGTAGATCATGATTGTCCCGCCGATCCTAAGCGTGCATCTGCAATGCGAACGTCATAACATAAACTTAACTTATCCGTAATCTTGTCGCAGCGGCATTAATTCGAATTAACAATTCCGCAAGCCATGCGCCGCCATCGCTGGCGGTGCAGCGGCCGGGATGTGTTGCCATCCGGCAGGTGGATCACCCTCGCCGGGATGGTCAAGGGGTAGCTTTGTTCCTTCTACCAACGCCAGCAATATGAGCTGCACGATGCGCTCCAAGCGCTCCATTCGTGCTTCAATCGCCGTTTGGTCGGCGTCGATAACTTCCGTCA
>JASHRR010000458.1 GCA_030037185.1 Xanthobacteraceae bacterium
GGTTGTTCCAAAGGTTCGCTCAGCAAGCTACCGTCGAGCCCACGCCTTACAATTCGATCATTTTCCAGATACTCACCCGCCGACGGCACCAACGCTGCCGCTAAAAAACGAGACTTCGGCAGTCCCAAATAGCAGCTCTCGCATAAGATATAGAGGGTTGCCGGTGGCGCGGAAAGAGGCATGCGCCCCAATAGGGCCCGAACCCGACGTCTTTTCGGCCCAATCCGTCGTTGTTGGGGCGCGCCTATTCGGGAGCGATCGAAGGCGTAGGCAATCAGCGAGCAACTCCCCGGCGCGGTGATCGTCGTCGTGCGGCGGAGCAAGCTCGTCTATTTCGAGGCATGCGGCTATCGCGACAAGGTAGCCCGTAGGCCGATGACGAGGGAGGCGATCTTCAGCATCCCTCGATGACCAAACCCCGTAAGGTCAAAAAACCGGAACGCTCTAGAATCTTTCGGTTATCCACTGCCAGGATGGGATTTCGATGACGCCGCAGGTCGGCACGAGGGGGGCCGTCATGGATTGGGCACGCATGCTGGCCTACGTCACTGGGACGGTGGACCAAGAACTGCTGGCGCGGAATGAATATTTGACCGCCGAGAACGTGCAGCGAGGCTAGCTGTCATTCCTGCGGGTGAAAGTCCCGCCAACAGAGGAGAAGTCCAGACACTGTTGTAGTTATATCCAGCGGCGGGAAGGGTGACCGACACGCCGCGATCGCCGGACGTGTCAGCAGCGCCAACGCCTCCTTGACGAGAAGCTCGCCAAGACCGGCGCCGAACGGAACAAGTTCGGCGAGATCGTCGGTTGGCCGGCTGGAAAACGGATTGGCGATGACGGCGCAGGCCGCGACGCGCGTCACCCGCATCAGCGCCGGCAGACCACCTTCAGCAAGCACGACGTCCCTGCACAGCCAGATGCGCCGCATGTCCATGTCGGAGTCTCCCGTCAGCCTCCACAGATGGCGCCGCACTTCCCTTAAGGGTTGCGCGATCAGCGGCGGCCGACTAATGGTTTGAGGATCGGGCGCGGCACCGCAGCCCGGCCAAGCGAGGTATTGTGCGATGAACCGGCGCCAAGCACTCGGGGCAATGTTGGCTGCCCTGACCCCGTCATCGCTGGCGGCGACGAATCCGTCGGTGTCCACGCTCATCGGCACGGGGTCGCGAGGCTATTCGGACAGCGAAGTGAACAATCCCTACGGGCTGGTGATCGGGCCCGATCGGGCGCTGTATTTCTGCGATCTTGACAATCAACGCATTCGCCGGCTCGATCTCAAAACGCGTCGCACCACTGCCGTCGCTGGCAACGGTCAAAGAGCCTATGACGGCGACGGCGGAGCGGCGACCGCGGCCGCGTTGAACATGCCGCACGAGATTCAATTCGATTCCGGCGGCAACATATACATCGCCGAGCGCGATAATCACGTGGTTCGCAAGGTCGAGGCCAACACCGGCATCATCTCGACATTCGCGGGAACCGGCATGCCCGGATTTTCAGGGGATGGAGGGCCTGCGGCACGGGCCCAGCTTCGCCAGCCTCACAGCATTGCCGTCGATCCCCGCGGCAAGCTGCTCATCTGCGACATCGGAAACCACCGCATTCGACAGGTCGATTTCTCCACCGGCATGATCGAGACCTATGGCGGCACCGGCGAACGCCAACCGACGCCCGACGGCGCGCCGGTGAAGACGGCGCCGTTGAACGGACCGAGGACGATGAGTTTCGATCGCGACGGCAATCTCTATCTCGCATTGCGCGAAGGCAACGCCATCTACCACATCGCGTCGAAAGCGGGGACTATCCATCATCTGGCCGGCACCGGGGAGCAGGGCTATTCGGGCGATGGCGGGCCCGCCCGCTTGGCGAAGCTCGCGGGGCCCAAGGGGCTCGCCTATGGTGGCGGCCGGCTCTATGTCGCCGATACCGAGAGCCACGTCATTCGAAGCATAGACCTCGCAACCGGCGTGATCACGACCGTGCTCGGCACCGGGGTGCGAGGCGACGGCCCCGAGCCCGATCCACTGCGATGTGCGCTGTCGCGACCGCACGGCGTGCTCGTCGATGCCGATGGCGTTCTCTATGTGGCGGACAGCGAGGCGCACCGCATTCGGGTCGTGAACTGAGGCTCAAGCCCGCAACACGCCGCGCGCGACCTGATAGGCTTCGATCGACTCGAACAGCGCTTTGAAGTTTTGGGGGGCGAGAGAAATACCTGCATCGGGAGCCACTTCTCGCGCGAGCTGCAATTTCCTTGAAACAACCTCTCCCGCAAGAAGGGTAAAGCCGGTGAGATTGCCGCCCGGACGGTCCAGCGCCTGGGCCAGTCCGATCCTGACCGGGTCTACGCCGGTCGAGAACACGATTGGAACGACAGCCTGGCGCCGGTGGCATCGAGTTCCCGGCGCCGCAGCGTGGCGAGGAGGTCGCGCTGCGGGACGATGCCCGGCCCCTGGCGATGGGCGAGTCCATCCACCGCGAGATGCTCGGCGCGTGCTTGCATGGCATTGCGCACTTCCTGTCCGACCCCGCTCATGGCGAGCGGCATGCGCTCGTGTTCAACCAGCCGGTGGTCGAGCCAGGTCGCGCCCGGCGCCGTCACCTGGCGATCGAGTATCCGACCGGTTGGCGAGAACAAAGGTCGGCCGGCGATCATCGGGCCCGCCGAACCGCCGCACCTCGACGATGCCGCCCGCGGGCGGCGCGTCGGCAAAGGCATCGATCCCGGGAAGCGCACGTGGTGGGCGCGACCGTCGACGCCGTCGATCACGGCGTAGGCCTGGCCGGTCAGTTCGTCATGCAGCCCGGTAGCGACGAGGCGCCCGATGATGGGCGAGGATGCCGTGTCGGCGTCGACCACGTAGTCGGCGATGCCACGATCCTGACCACGTCCGGTGAGGGCCCGGTGCATGGTTTTGATGATGTCGCCCCGCACGCCGAGGTCGCGTAGGACCGGCTCGGCTTCAGGACTGATCATCCATTGACCCGGCCTTGCAGCCGTGGCAAGACCCATGCGCTCCAGCCTCGAGAGCCGGCCGACGGCGAGACGGCGCGCCTGTGGATCATCGACGCCCGGATTGTCCGGCCGCAGGTCGATGAAGCCGCTGTCATCGGCCGCCATCCGGATCCCGCGTCGAGGCGTGTCCAGCGCTCCGCGTCCACCTCCCGCGCGAGAGCGGCGCAGATTTCATGCTCGGGCCTGGGACCGAGCTCGGCCGAGACCCGGTCTGTCGCCCGCGAGCGCAGGCCGTGGCTGATGCAATCGCGCGAGATGACGATATCGCAACACTGCGACGCCACGCACCACGAGATGCACATGCGGGTTGTCGGTGTTCCAATGGCGATGCCAACCCAGTTCAGCCTGGTGCCCAGATCGCTTCCGTCTGGTCAATCAGGTCGCGTGTAAAAGCCCTGAGGTCGGTCATCCCGGCGCCATCCCGGCGTCACGACGAAAATGATGTCGGTCGTTGAGGCCGCGTCGCGCGAAGGCGACGGCGTCGGTGCGGTCACCGGTGGCCCGAACATGCAGCCCTTCTCACCGTCCCGGGTGACGCCGTCGCTCGACGTAGGCGACGTGGGCCGACAGCGGCGCCGAGCGGAAGGCGCGTCCTCGATGGCGGACCACCCGGGCCGGGGAAGGATGCGGCCTGCTATTTGGTCTCAAAGTGACCCGAAGCGGTCCTCGGCTGTGCCTAGTGGCCCTTTCATGGTGCAACCACGCAGCGGTGTGGTTGCGCCGTGAGGAGCCGCACTCTAACCGCCGAATCCGCGCTCTTTCAGGAGGTCCGCCAGACGCCAAGTCCGGTTGACTCGGTGAGCGGCCCCCGGGTTGATCGCGGTCGCATGTTGATAAGCCGCGATCGCCCGGTCGGGATCGGACTCCGCGAATGCCTTGGCGCAGAGAAGCCAACACTCATCCGGCGCCGGTGCCCGTTCAAAGACGACGGGATCCAATTTCAGCGCTTCGAGGATCCCTTCGCGCCCCTTGGCAAGAAAGCCGATGTCGGCAAAGGCAAGCCCTGAGCGGAGCGACTTCAATGCTTCATCATCCGCGACCTTCACGCCCACGAGCTGCGCGCACTTTTCCCGATGCCACGGAAGCCCAAATGCCTGGAAGGTCCACATGAGATTTCCGATAGACCAGAGTTCCTCTGTATTCACCATCCGGGCAAGAACTTGTCTTTGCAGAGCGGTTAACTCCGTAACAGCTTGGTCCCCCCTTGGGAACGCAGCGGCGAGAAGCGAGCTGACGAGCGGCATGGTGTCGAAAGAACGTGCATGGTCGAGTCGATCGCAGATCGCCGGGATAGCCTTTCGTTGGACCTCCGCGGGCAGGTGGGAGACGGAGAAGGCCGCATCGCCCGTGGACTTCCCGCCGGCGCCTGGAATGCTCTCGTAACCCTCGATCGGCTCGGAAACGAACTGTAGCAACGGCTCAATCAGCGCTTCAGACGGCTCGATGCGCGCAAGCTGACAGGCCGCCATGCAGCGCGCCCCCTGGAATGCGTCTTTGGTAAGCATCCAGTGCAGTGGGGCGGCCGCACCAAGCTCACCAAGAGCGAACGCAATGGCGACACGGACCCATCCCGACGGCTCAGCGCGGAGTTGGGCCTGAAGTTTCGGTACCGACGACGGGGCCATCGTCGCCAAACAGGCGAGTACCCACGCTGCACCTGCTCTGACACTGTGGTCTTCATCGGCAAGAAGACCGCAAACTGCTCCGTGTCCCTTGACCGATTCCTGATAGACTTGGTGAAGCGTCGCTGGGTAGTCCCCCCAGTACGAATCATCGGGTTCGGGGTTGATGACTTGACCGTAGTCGTGGATTCGTTCTCCGTCTCCCCAGCACGGGCGTTCCTGGACGCTGAAATACCCCGTGATCAGGCTGCCCCAAAAGCGGAGCAGGTCGCCGCGGTTGGGGACCGCGGGACTCGCACACATCTCGATCAAGAAGGGGATCACGTGGGCCGTCGCTGGGTAGCGAGTCCCCTGATGGAATACGTTGCCGTAGAGGGTGCTGAGCACTTCAGCGCGCACCTTCGGGTCGGGATCAAGCAACTTCCGCAAGAGGTCGGGCACGTCGGCCGCCGGCCCATACGCGTGGTCGAGGTCCGCCCAGGGAACAGCATCGAGATCCTGCAACACGTCTGTGTTCCTTTGTGAAGTACCGAGAGGCCGAACCATAATTGGTATACGAAGCCGGCGGATGAACGGCGCAAGCTTCCCACACTAAAACAAGGCAATTATGCAGCGGTACGCGCGCGCACGCGAGCCGCGAGATTTTGCGGCCGGTGTGCTCATCTCCGGCGCGACTGACCCACATTGAACTAACGTCTCCGACTCTACGCGCCCGAAGCCCATCGCCGGACGCGTAAAGTCCACTCGCTTCGCCCTCATTCCGCGCCGCCGAATGTGAAAGCTTACCTCGTAACGACTGGCGTTCTCTTCGCTCTGCTGGCGGTGCTCCATGTCTGGCGCCTTGTTGTCGAGCGGCCTGGCATTCGTGCCGAGTTCTGGATTCTCGCCGGCAGGTCACTCCTGTCGGCAGTCCTCGCGCTTTGGGCGTTGAAATTGCTCTTGGCCCTGAAACGGAAATGACAGCCCGCCAAGTGCCGCGGCGTAACGCCGAAGCAGCGGGATGTGGCGCGATCAGCCCGCCCGGTCCTGCGCCGCGGCCCTGGGCACAGGTGCTCATCCTCAGCTTAGTAATTTAGTAACATTGGTCATGGAAAATGTTCAGTGCGCGTGCCCAGGCGTGGCAGCGAGAGCCCTTTGAGTCGATGGCGCGATCAGGTCAGCTTCTGGCCCTTAGCTGCTGTGAGCCCTCGATAGCGTCGGCACGACAGCTATCGTTACTGGGGACCAAATGTGGTTTCATGCGGTGATTGATCGCCGTGCCGACGCCGCGGCCCTCAATGCGATCGCCAGCGGATCACAACACAGCAGCATGACAGCCATCAGCGACCCACGTGCAGATTTTCTCAACCCCGAGCCACGGTAGCGAGTCGAGAGGCAGCCCTAAATCAGCCCAAACGAGCCAAAGCAGTCCCGCCATCTCGTCTCGCCCCCTCGACACATCCTGACCGACGCATGCTGCTGGAACGGCTCGGCCTGGCGGATGTAACCGGCGAGAGCGTCAGTGCTCTTGTGCCGGGACCTTCATTTCCTAGACGCCGGCGCCGTTGCTCGCCGCCGTCGAGATCCAGCCCGACCGCATCGAGTGACTGCCG
>JASHRR010000459.1 GCA_030037185.1 Xanthobacteraceae bacterium
CGCGATGTCGCTGGAACTGACTTTGCTCGTTTGGTCAGTTGCACTGGCCTTCGTACAGATGCTCGTCGCAGTGTGCGGGACCATGCTGCAATTCGGCCTTCCTGATCTTGCCAGCAATCGGGAGCGGCTGCCCGCAGCGACCGGCTGGGCCGGCCGGGCGCAGCGCGCCCACCGCAATATGCTGGAAAGCCTCGTGCTGTTCGCCGTGCTCGTGCTGGTGACAGAAATCACGAACAAGAACAGCGTCATGACTGGGCTCGGCGCACAGCTGTTTTTGTGGGCGCGCGTGGCCTATGCGGTCATATACGTGATCGGCGTGCCGTGGCTGAGGACCCTGGTATGGGGCATTTCTGCGGTCGGCCTGATTGTCATTTTCCTTCAGCTCGTCTGAGGCGGCGATGGTGGGTTGTCCGGGGCGCCTGATGGTCCCGGCCGTCCTACATCCGGAACACTCCGAACCGCGTGCGCGGGATCGGCGCATTGAGCGTGGCGGAAAGCGCCAGCATCAGGACGCGGCGGGTCTCTGTCGGCGTTATGATGCCGTCGTCCCACAGCCGCGCGGTGGCGTAGTATGGATTGCCTTCGACCTCGTATTGCTCGCGGATCGGCTGCTTGAATTCCTCCTCCTCGACTTCCGACCATTTGCCGCCCTGAGCCTCGATGTTTTCGCGCTTTACCGCCGCCAGCACGCTCGCGGCTTGCTCGCCGCCCATCACCGAGATGCGTGCGTTGGGCCAGGTGAACAGGAAGCGCGGTCCAAAGGCGCGACCGCACATGGAGTAGTTGCCAGCGCCGTGGGAACCGCCGACGATGACGGTGATCTTGGGAACGCGCGCGCAGGCAACAGCCGTTACCATCTTGGCGCCGTCCTTGGCGATGCCGCCCGCCTCGTATTGGCTGCCGACCATGAAGCCGGCGATGTTTTGCAAAAACAGGAGCGGAATGCGGCGCTGGCAGCACAGCTCGATAAAATGGGCGCCCTTGAGGGCCGATTCGGAAAACAAAATGCCGTTGTTGGCAACGATGCCGATCGGAATTCCGCCGACATGCGCGAACCCGGTCACCAGCGTCGTGCCGTAGAGCGCCTTGAACTCATCCAGGGCGGAACCGTCAACGAGCCGAGCAATGACGGGGCGGATGTCGAAGGACCGGCGCGAATCAGCCGGCACCAGGCCATCAAGCTCCGCCGGATCGCACACCGGATTGCCCGGCGACGCCAATGCGACATCGGTGCGCTTGCTGACGTTGAGATTGGCGACGACGCGGCGGCACAAGGCAAGCGCATGGTTATCGTCAGCCGCGTAGTGATCCGCGACCCCGGAGCGGCGCGCGTGGACCTCAGCGCCGCCCAGCTCTTCAGCGCTCACTATCTCGCCGGTCGCGGCTTTCACGAGCGGCGGGCCGCCGAGAAAGATGGTTCCCTGATTGCGAACGATGATGGTCTCGTCCGACATTGCCGGTACATAGGCGCCGCCGGCGGTGCACGAGCCCATCACGGCGGCGATCTGGGCGATGCCGGCGGCAGAAAGATTGGCCTGATTGAAGAAGATGCGGCCGAAGTGGTCGCGATCGGGAAAGACTTCGGTCTGGCGCGGCAGATTGGCGCCGCCGGAATCGACGAGGTAGACGCAGGGCAGCCGGTTCTCGAACGCGATTTCCTGCGCCCGCAGGTGCTTTTTCACCGTGATCGGATAATAGGTGCCGCCTTTGATGGTGGCGTCGTTGGCGATGATGACGCATTCGCGTCCCTCGATCCGGCCGACACCAGTGATCAGTCCGGCGCCGTGAATGGCGTCCTCATACATCCCATTTGCAGCGAGCGGCGAGAGCTCAAGGAAGGGCGATCCGGGATCGATGAGCCGCAGCACCCGCTCGCGCGGCAACAGCTTGCCGCGCGCGACGTGGCGCTCACGCCAGCGGGCCGGACCGCCCAGCGCCGCCTCGTCGCGACGCCGGTTCAATTCCGCCGCCAGCTCGTGCATTTGTGCGGCGTTGGTGCGGAATTCCAGGCTCTTGGTGTCAACCGGCGAGTCGAGAATCGCCATGCGTTCATCCGGTTTGGAGAAACTGCCCCGCGCAGGGAATGGAGGTAAATCGGCCGCGTTGGAGTCAAACTTTCCCCACCTCACGGCGGGATCGTGATCCATCCGGAGGGTTCATTGATATTCACAAAACCGTCGCGCGGGAAGCCCCTGACTTCAGTCGGCGGAGGAAAGCGGGCCGCCGTTGAAGCGCCTGGGAATCTATTGCTGAACCTGGGAGCAAGCCGCTCCGCGACACGCTTGAACGCTCGGATGCCGGCTGCAATTTTTTCGAGACGGCGCGCATAGGCCTTGCTGAAGCTTGGCTGCCGGCTTCGCTTACCCCCGGTTCAAGCCGGGGTTCAGAATGGGCGGCCGCCCGGCGGGAATAACGCGTCGGTGGAAGCCGGGCGACGGCGCCGGAGCTATTGTTGCGTCGGCGCCGCTGCGGCGGCTGGTCCCGGGCGTTGTCTTGACGGCTTTCGCGGACCCGCCTGAGGTGTCACGGGCTCCAGCGACGCGAACAGCGAACTGGGGTTGAGCACCGGCGACGGCGCCTCCATCCAGCCGCCCTCGGACATGCTCGAGTGAACGGTCAATGTTTGCGGCATATATCCGTTCAAGCTAAAGCTCACCGTAAAGTCTTCGGCGGAGCCAATCTGCATGGTGCAGGGCGTACGGCATGTCTTCCCAAGCGAGGTCCGCGCATCCGCACCGGGCGGGGTCGATTGGATCAACAGCAGCGTGGTGGTTGGCTTCGGCTTGAAAGCGTTGAAGCCCGGCATGGAACTGCAAGCCGCTAGTCCGACGCCACAGATCACAACGGTGAGGGCTCGGTGACTGGCTAGCAACATTGGATTACCTATCCGGCGACACACCCATGATAGTTGGTGTATATCAATTGTCGATTTTGTGGCAAATATGTTGTGCGAACTTTAGCTGTTCCTTCGATCCCGTCGCGCGGCGGCGGCGCAGCTGACGCCGGACATGAACAAACCTTCATGGTATCCGGCATGACCGAGTGCTAGTGTCAGCGGCGCGTGCGGTGGATGGGAGGCGACTACTGCGCGTGACCCCGGCCGCCAGAGCCGTCACTCTCCAAGGCGGCCGGGTGTCTCCGCCATTGAGGCAAAAAAGATGAAGAGCGCTCTCCACAGAATTGCCGTTGCGGCCTTGCTGCTTGAGCTGGATGCCGCGGTTGCGCTTGCGGATGATCCACCCAAGTTGGACATGACCACAACCTGCGCGGCGGCGGCGCAATACTCCATCTCCGCCGGGCGGGACAAGGAGGCATGTCTCGGTGACGAGACGACGGCACAAAGCACACTGGCCGAGAACTGGTCGAAATACAACGCTGACGATAAGAACCAGTGCGTTGGGACCGTAAAGACCGGCGGTCCGCCTAGCTATGTGGAACTGCTGTCCTGTATTGAGATCTTGCGGGACGCCAAGCAAATTCGCGAAGAGGATCCGATCGTGCGGTCCAGCCAGGCGGCGGAATCTGCGCCTGCAGCGATGCGTCGTCGCCGCAGATGATTGGTTCTGTGTCGTCGAGGAGGCTTTATGTCGTTTCCCGTGTACGCCGTGATGCTCAGTTCACAGCTGATCGTCGCGGTTGCCGATCATGTTCCTCAGTTCGATGTTGGGCCAAGCTGCCGTGAGTCGACCGTTCCGGATTGCCAGACCATGGAGGGTTTTGCTCGCGACAAGCTCATCAAAGATTGGCCGACCTTCACGGCGCATGACCGGGCGATGTGCGTGATGGAAGAACAAATGTCAGGACCGCCGAGCTATGTCGGGTGGCTGACTTGCCTTGAAATCAACGCGAATGCACGCAGCCCTGAGGCAAACAGCGCCGTCACCGGTGCTCCCGCCGTCGCTGCCAGGCCTGAAAGGCACGGCCGCACCCGCAGAAAACAATGAGAAGAAACAGGGGGCGGCCTTGCGGTCGCTGCTTTCATTCCCGGCTTTGCCCGTTTGATACCGCGGCCGGTGATCCGGTAGACCCAGTGCGCCAACCGTGATGTCTGCGACGTTGTGCGTTGCTGCCCCTCAATCTCCGAGCCCGGCCGGCAGGCAGTCGAGCCGCAGCAGCGCGCTATCCTTGAGCGTTGCGCCCGGGCGAAGGCAGCGCTTGCCACCTGTCACGTCCGGCGTCAGAGTTGAGAAGCTGAGGTGTGCCGACACAATTTCGTGGGAGACAAGTCATGACAAGATTGCTTACCGTCCTCGCCGCGGCTTGCATATTTGCCACGGCTTCGGCCGCCACCGCGCCCGCGCAGGTCACCGGTATCCGGCATATCGATGGGTCATGGACATTCGTGGATGCAAAGGGTCGAGACATCCATAAGGATTACGACGCTGGACAAGCGGCACGGGACGGAAAACGAGGAAACCGCCACCGGACAAGGCCCGACCGGGAGGGCCATTGGGTTGGCGGCTATCTGCCTTGGCAAGCGCGCTAGCGCGCCCCAACATTGGACCTCGCCCGCCTTCGCCGGCTTCAGCTGACCGTGGAGGGCTCAGGCACTGCTCGCGCGGCGGCGAATGCGCGCCGAAGTCGGGCTGTCGACTGCGGCGACGACCTGCGTGCCGGTGCCACCCCTCCGCACGCTCCGACGAACCGGCATCAGACAGCGCGTGGCGCCTCGCGCGCCTCTGGCGTGCGACGTTCGTCGCGGGCGCATACAACGTGATCTCGGGTTTGCGCGCCAATTCGCCGATTCCAGAAAGATGTATCGAACGCCCAGACCATAGGCCGTCAGGCCGGCGCTTGTGCACAGGGGCGGCCGGCAAAAGCGCGCCGCGGTCGCTTGCGCGTGCCCGTTGCGGTCTAAGCCGGGTCTAAGCCTGGTCTAAGCCCCATGCCAACATTTTTTGGGCCGCCGCGAGGCGCTTCGCGAACTTCGATAACCAGCCTGTGATGGACGTTTGATCATGATTTGTGTTGATATTCTATGTTCGCAAGATAACCTTTCTATGCAAACTTAATGCAACCTAGAGTGGCCTTGAGCCAAAACTTAGAGGGAGAAACGGATGCGCCAATTTATGATGACGGTGACGGTTTTGACCGCATTTGGAGCCCTGGTGGCTTCCGCACAGGCCGATAACCTGCAGGGAGCGCCGACGAAGAACGGAAATCAGTGCTTTAAGTATGCCACCGGCGTCGATCAAAAGGATGGCCGGTTCGGCAGCTGGGGTGCCTGTCCGCAGGCGGCGAGCACAAGCACAGCTCCAGCTCCGGCTCCAGCACGTCGGTCCACTCGTCGCAGTCGCACCGCCTCGCACTGAGCTCCCCCGTCAGCGCATGAGACGTTCTTGCAGGGCGGGGCATGCGCTGACTTTTTTGTTTTGAGCCGTTAGCGGCCGCCTCACGCCGGCGGCGCGCCGGGCTTGAGTAACAACCAGAACGGTCGGACACTGGCTCCACCCGAAGAAGGAAAGGAGATGCCTATGCGCAGGTTGCTGATTTCGTTAGGGCTCGTTTCTTCAGCGTTGCTCGCAGCGCCCGCAACATCGGCGGCACAGTACGCGGTCGACCAATATCCCTGGTGCTGGGAGGTCAGAGGCGGCGGGACTCGGTCGTGCTATTATGCGACCTGGGAGCAATGCTTTAACGACGCGTTTTACCGCGGCGGCTTCTGCGTCCCGAGCCCTTACTATCATCCGCGAGCCGCTCTGCGCTCGCGTGGTCATCGGCATTTGCGATCCCAATAAGCGCCCGGTCGACCGCGACGCCTGTTCGCATTTTGCGGACACGCTGCCGGACTCGTCCTGTCTGCGGTGTTCGCCGGGTCGGGAAAGGTAGACGCGTATGTAAGCTATCCGTGGTGCATCATAGGAGACACCAGAGCCGTTGATTGCGTCTTTTCGAGCCGTGAGCAGTTGCTCAGGATGGGAGGAATCGGGGTTTTGGCGGCCAGTGCATGAAGAATCCTTTTTACAATGCGGCCCCTGCCGGCCTTCCAGTTACAGTCAAAAAGCGGTCCAGGACCAAGAAAAAGACCTAGCGTCAAACAAAGGAAGCGAGGCCCGATCGCGGCACAAACGGGCCGCGGTGGCGCTGTTGCGGGGCAAAAAGGCCGCTCATTCGTCTCCCTGCGACCGAGAAACCGAGGCGCGGGGTTCGCTCGCTGGCAGATTCCGTCAACGGAAATTAAGGCGAGCCGAAGAGGGACTGCCCAGCAACTACAGCACTAAAATGCCTTTCCGCGCGCGGTTGTATTTGGCGCCGCCGCCGGAGGAACCGCAAGTCCGCCAGAGCCTTGGCGAAGTTGCCCAGTACCCGGCGTTGATTGCGTCGGCATTGCCGCTCTGAAAGGGCCGCTCGCCCATCTCGCCGGTTTTTAAGCCGCGAACTTGGGTAGGCACGCAATGGCCGGCCGCCACGGCGCGCCTCCGGCTGACACAACTTCGATCCTGGTGCGACGAACTAGCTACAGCCTTAGGTTGAGAGAGAGCCGGGTCCGGCCGCTGATCAGACAACCGTCTGCTACCGACAACTGTCGGCCAACAGATCGCGGAGCATCGACATTGCCTCGATCGGATGCCGACCGCGTTGATGCCGGGGCACATCGATCGGGACTTCTCTCTTTCAATGACGCTGCATGGGTTTTGACCTGGGCGATTAAATCGCCGGGTGAGCCCCACCCGCAACATCGGGCCTATCCGCATACTGCCGGCTTCGTAACGACGACCGATTCTCCACACCATGATGCGCCATGACAAGGCCGCAAAGCCGATGGCATCCGCAGGTGGCGAAGCGTTAATCGGTCGACCACGCCAAGACATCGAAGTGATCTTGCGGGTTTCTCTCGACCGGGGTCGCAATCGGCAAACATCGCGTTCGTGCTCTGCTGCGCGCTTCGTAAGTCGAGGGCTGAACATACCGGGGCGCCTGCCGCCTCTTTGTAGCGACGCTGGATACATCCAAAAATAGTGGATGAAAAATAGGTTCAATCACATATTGTCGAGATGTTGCATATCGGCCACTGCTCGAGCCGAAAAAACAGATGAAAAAGTTTAAGCCATTAACTCGCCAAGATTAGAAACGGTTTTTGAGTGAGCCGACCGCAGCACGAGGGGGCGTCGGCAGGGAGGATGGAAGTGAGTGTAGAACAGTTTCGGCAGCGCGCCGATGAATGTCGCCGCCTCGCGGCCGTCGCTAGTAACGACCGCGATAAGGCGTTTTGGTTGGGACTAGTGCAGCGTTGGCAGGCGCTGGAAAGTCAGAAGCTTCAGCAAGCTTCGCGAGTGCGAGATAAGAGCCGGTCGCCACTCAGGCGACAAGCGCAATTGCCAGTCGAGGGCTGAGTTTCGAAACAACGGTCTGGCCGGGGAGGAATGGCGGAGGCCTTTCAAGCCCACGATCCACGTTCGCGCCTTGAAAAAAAGCAGGTCAGTCGCGTTGCTCGCTCCCCGCGAGCAACGCCCCGGCCTTTACAGACCCGGGAACGTAAAGTCGGGGTCGCCACAAGGTATGGTAGCAGACAGAAGCTTGCCGATGCCACCCGGCCGTGCTTCCACGTCTCAGCGGTCGCGGCACACCCAATCGCTCGAAACCGCCGCTAGGCCCGCCGCACTGCCATTAGCCGTTCCGGCTCAGCGCCGAATTTTTTAGCGGCGACTTCGGTTGCTTCGTCAGCGGTACTTGCGTCAACCGTCCCGAGCCATTTGGCTGGCCCATCGGCCAGATAGACGCTCCAAGAGAGGAGGGGCTCACCGAGCATCGGCAGAGCTTCGAGGTGTGTTCGCTCGCTCCCGAGCGACGCAAAAGCGTCGGCTAAAAAACCCCACGCGCGAGAAGTCCAAAATCCAAATTGCGTACTCATGCCTCCCCTCGGTGGTTGTCGCCTCCAGGTTCCTGCGGCGCGTGGGGTCTTGCAGCAAGAGCACCTGGGACGGTCAAGCACGTCGCGGCCGCAGATCGCTAAGCGGCCAGCATACTTTGTAGGAATTCCGGCTTTGACGATTTGTTCCCTGGGGACGTGGATTTTTTTCGCTGGCCAGCAGGACCGGTGATTTCGACGGGGATTTGACTTGCGCGTTCCTCAGACAATTCACATTCTCAAGGAAACACGCTGGCGGGATGCGCGCGTATTTGCAAACGAGGAAAAGCCAGCGGTGGTCGACCAGCGTTGATGAGGTTGCAGCACAGCAGGGTAGCCGACAGACAGCAGGGAGCCCACATGCGATATAAACCCAGAAGCATTGCCGCGCTCCAGGTTGCTCTTGGTGGCCTGCCTGCCAGCATGCAAGTTGAGGTCGACCGGGACGTTAGCGTGTCGGCAAAAACTGTCGGCGAACTTCGCAAAGTGACGGCGTGGCCTGAGAATTTGGTGATAGCAACCCCGCAGGATCGCCATCGCGGAAGCGCAATAAGAGTCAGTAAGGCCAGGGGAGCGAAACGCCTCGCGCCAAAACCATAACAGCCCGGCTCATTCGCGACTCACATGATCGCAGCACGACCTGCTCCTGGTTTGGACGCTTGACGGTAGGTCGCCTTCACGGTTCACGCGTTGCCGCTTCGGCCGGCTCTTGCTGTCGTCGGATTGACGAAAATGGCATTGATGTCCGGCCATGCCCGCCGTGTCGGCGCCCAGCGTAACGTGATGGTGGGCCGAATCTCGAGCCCCCCTCGGAGGCCACCTCAAAGTCAGCGAGCTGGCGCTTCGGCAGCGGGCACCATACCGATCAAAAAGCCACGCTCCGCTGCAAGTCATTCTGCCTAACCATCGTTCGATCGACCTGGCCAAGATTGCTGAGGCCTTGCGCTGGAGGTAAAAATTGAGCACGGCTCGCAACTGCGAACATCGCCAGGCGCCCGAAAGCCACCTGACAGGGCAAGGTCTGGCGGGCATCGACGACGCTATCGTGGGGTTCTGAATCCGCAGCGAAATGCTATTATCCTCCGCGTGCACCCGGGTATCCTCCGCGTGCACCCGGGCCGGATCGTTGTTGTGGAACGTGAGCCGAATGGTTTTCGGACGGGAGCACTGAATATTCGAAGGGTTAGGAAATGCTTAAGGCTTTGACTGACGACAGACGGATAGGCAAAGCAACGCGGCGCGCGCTTGCCGGCGGCGCATTGATGGCTGCCGTCTTGGCGTCCGTCGCGGATGTGCCGGCGCACGCCGTGGATTCGCAAAGCACCATACCGCGTTTGATGCAAGAGCCAGGTGTCGCGTGGAGGGCCTACTTATTCGGCGGGCGAGCCCGGCCTGCGAGCCCGGCCGACGTTCCGTACGATCGAACCGCCAATGAATGGCTGGCGCCGGAGAGCGGAATTGGTCCGATCGTCGCCGACCCGGCACACCCATTCTACAATAACGCGGTCGCTGCCGATCTCGGCGTGTCGGCGACCTACCGGGTGGCGGACCTCAACAACGAAGCCGCCCACAATCTGATGCCTTGGGCTTTGCAGGCGCTGAAAAGGCAAAATGCGCTCGTGCTCGCCAACAGGAACGGTGAGACGCGCCAGGCCAGATGTTGGGAGACAGGCGTTCCCGACATTCATGAAGCGCCTTGGGAAATGTATTTCATTCAGACCCCTACCGAAGTCGTGATGATCTTGGGAGGACCCGGACAGCAGGTGCGCCGCGTTTATCTCAACGTCGCGCATTCGAATAACCCGACGCCGTCTTGGTTCGGCGAATCGGTTGGCCACTACGAGGGCGGCGACACACTCGTCGTTGATACGATCGGCCTGAACGACAGGACCTTTGTCGACGGGTACCGGACACCGCACACTACTCAGCTGCACGTGGTGGAGCGCTTCAAGATCACAAATGGCGGTAAGACGCTCGATGTCTCCTTCACGGTCGACGACCCTGGTACCTTCTACCAGCCCTGGGGAGCGAGACGGCCTCGTGACCGGGTGGTCGTTCCGTACGAGGAACAGGTGTGCCAAGTGAACAACGACGACATATTCCATCAGGGCTTCGATCCGGTACCAACGGCCGATAAGCCAGATTTCTGAGATGGACCGCTCAGCGCCGTCAGGAACCTGCCAGTTGCCCGACAGCCTGCTGACGCTCTGGCAAAGCACGGGCTTGGCTGCCATGGCACGCGCGGGTCTGGCAACCGATTTTCGATCGCTGGATTATCGCCCCTCCCGATCAGGCGTTGCGCATCCCCATCATGATGTCGCCCTTCGGGCGCATTCTTTATTACCGGAAGCTCACCGGGACCGGTGAGGGTGTCGCTGTTTTCGAGCCGCACGGCAAGTCGAGGAACATTCTGCAGCCTTATGGATTTTTTTACCCACTCTGTGCAATCCCGAATCCCTCGACGCAAAGATCCCTCCCGGGATGTTGCGGGTTGCCCAAAGCAGGCGATCCGCCCGCGCCCGGCAAGGGTCTATCAGGCCGATCAGACGCCGCTCGTGCATGCGGATGCGCCAAATCCGCAAGGCCGTTGCGGTGGCGATGCACAAGAGGCCGCGCGATGCCATCGATCCGGTGAACGTCGAGCCCCCGCCGGGAACGAGGCGCTTTTAAGTATTTTGCCGA
The DNA here is from genome assembly GCA_030037185.1 of Xanthobacteraceae bacterium. Next base: position 10,532 of record JASHRR010000459.1, read on the forward strand.
TATCTCCGCCGGAGAGAAGTCCTCGTTCGGCAGCGATGCGAATGATGATGAACTGACGGTCGCCATGATCGAGAATTGCCCCGCCTGTCGTTGGCTGTCGAAATCCGCGTTTAAATGGCGGCGACCAATGAAATCACCGGCAGCGATCTGCCAAGCTCAATCGAGACTATCGCATTGCAGAGACTTGGGCTGCCGATGGAGGGGCTTGAGATCGACACGCTTGCGCGGGCGGGACCGCCCAGGCAGGCAACGACGATGTTACCTGATGCTCGGCAGCAGAATTTGCGGCGCGAGGCAGAGCTTTTCGAACCGCTCGACCACGCCACCTGCGTTGCGGGAGACAGGTAGGCGCAAGCTGGCGTAGGTTCGATCATCGAGAGGTCTGCCCAGCGATCGCGCCGCAGGATATGCAGCGATCGGCTACAGGCGCTTCCATTCGAGCCTCACAACCCCCTCTTGCGCCGCAATCGCTGCGACAATGGACGGGTTGTCGGCCGCATTCGGGAGCCGGTACTCGAGAAGGTCGAACCTTAACTCGCGATGTTTTCCTGCAGCAGACAACGTAATTTGCGTTCTGGCTATGTCGAGTCCGGCCGTCTCCAGCATGCGTCGGATTTGACTCTCGCTCGGGCTTGCACCTTCCAATTCGATGCACAAGGTGGCGCGGCATTCCCGGCGCAGCCGCGACTCAATCCAATTTAAGAGCCAAAGCGCAACAAGCGCGATGGCTGTCGCAGCCACGCCCAGCCCGATTTGGCCACCACCGAGGCACAGTCCAATGACCGTCACGTACCACAGCGTCGCTGCAGTGGTCACGCCGACGACAATGTTGTCGCGACGGACGATCACGCCGGCACCAATGAAACCGACGCCCGTCAGAATGCCGAGCGGCAATCGCATTCGTTCGTCACGAAGGAGTCTGGCGCGCGGCCAGCTGTCGGCAGGAGAAGGTTGACCTGGATCATCGCAAAGGAGGCGGCGAGACAAACCAGCAACGTCGTCCGCAGCCCTGCCGCCTTGCCCTGCTCGGTGCGATTGTAGCCGATCAGCAGTCCCGCGATGACGGTTAGGACGAGCCTCAGTGCGATCTCATGCCACCCGATATGGGCCGGCATTTCCATCATTCTGACCTCGGATCATTTCCCGTAATGGTGCCCTCAGGTCGAACGACACAGATGATGGCAAGTACAACCAAAGCGGGCCAAGCCAGTTCCCGGCTATTCGAGAAGGTCGATCCGGAGGCCGCTGGTCCGCCGACGTGTCTTATGGGCACAGGCAACGCCTGGTCGAAACGTTGCGGCTCCACTGTTTGTGTCGACGCAAAGCACAGAAAGCGCGATCGCTCTCCGCAGATTCGGTGCGCGGCTGTTTCCCGCGCGGGCGCTGTCGCCGGCTGGGGGCCGCTCAGTCCAACGTCTCACTGCCGGCGATGGAACCGCAACACTGGACGCTGATAGGCCGGCCAAACGCGCAGCGACCGCATGACGAAAAGCCGGCGGCCTGTTTCTTGCAGCACGAACAGGGCGTGCGGCTGCCAGCGGCAGCCGCGCGCACCCCGGCGCGCCTTGGCCCTTTCATCTCCAGGTGCCCGAGGGCGCCGGGGTTCAGGTGATGGTGCCATCCTTCGCCGCAGGTAACTAGCC